>CADCQX010000184.1 GCA_902803695.1 Oscillospiraceae bacterium | reverse complement strand
TGATCTCGAGAGTTGCACCAAGACCCTTGACGAGATACATGTATCTCTTGTCATCTATAAAGTTGAGAGTAAAATCATCCTTCAGTTTTTGTAACCAGGATGGAAGTGCAAGTACAACATATGGAACATTGCATCCGATATACATAGAAGAAACCCCCAATTACTTCTTTTAATAACAGGCTTTCATTGTAAAAAAAATAAAGGCGGAAATAAAGTACTTTCCGCCTTTTTTAATTTATTTGTTAACTACGGATCAGCCTTCGGACGGGATATATTTCTCGATGATGGCTGGGATCGTTCCGTCATCTGTAAGTTCCTGCAAAGCCTTGTCGACTTCGTCACGGAGCTCAGTGTTGTTCTTGTTGAAGCAGATAGCATAGTCCTCAACGGAGTAAGGTGTCTCGAGGATCTTAAGTCCTGAGTTAGCTGCTACAAAGTTCTTAGCAGGCTCATTATCGATAACGACAGCATCGATCTTGTCAGAGCTCAATGCGATAACTGCATCGTTACCCTTTGAGAAACGAACGACCTTGTCAGCGTTATCTTCACCTAAGTCATCGGAGATGTAGATATCACCTGTTGTACCTGTCTGAACACCGATGCTGTACTCGCCGCTTAAGAGAGTGTCGATATCCGTGACAGGAGAACCTTCCTTAACGATGATTGCCTGGATACCTGTAGCATATGTCTTTGAGAAGTTAACGCTCTGCTTACGCTCGTCGGTAACTGTCATACCTGCCATACCCATATCGTACTTGCCGCTCTGAACACCTGCGATAATGGAAGCGAACTCAACGTCCTGGATCTCGAGTTCCAGACCGAGCTTTTTAGCAACAGCCTCAGCGATCTCGGCATCGATACCTACGATCTTGTTGCCCTCGTAATACTCATATGGCTGGAAGTAAGCGTTCGTTGCCATGATGAGCTTGCCCTTCTGCACAGTCATGCTCTTTTTGGAGGAGCAGCTTGCAAATGCGAGGCCCATAGTAAGGATAAGACCTGTTGCGATAATCTTGGATAGAATCTTTTTCATAACATGCCTCCAATACAAATTTATAAGATTTTTCCCACAAAATAATTCTATCACACGAATGCAAGAGACGTTATTTCCGCGTTTTTTCGAAAATGGAATTACGAATATTTAAATCGCACCTGTAACACTATTTTGCGTTTCCGGAGAATGTAACATAATATTGAGGTTAGTTTTGCTTTTGTTTACGAAAGGAGAAACATTATGAAGAACAGGAAATTATTTGCGGTCATTCTGGCTATGGCTATTGCTCTTGCAATGTTTGCAGGATGCGACAGCGGCTCCGGTTCAAAGTCCGGCAAGAAGTCATCCAAGAGCGAATCCGAAGAGGAAGAAGATGAGGATGACGAGGACGATAAGGACGATAAGGAAGACAAGGACAGCAAGAAGGACAAGGAGGATAAGAAGGATAAGGAAGATAAAGATTCCGACGACAAAAAAGATCCGGATGACGACATCCTCATTGATGATGACGAGACCTTCGAAGGTTTTACGGATTCAAATATCAAGGCAATGGCCGAGGGATACGAGGAAATGGGTTATGTGGTAGAACCTGTTATGGCATCCGAACTGGGCGCAAAAGGCTATAACTATGTTGAAGGTTTTCGCATGTATCTTGAAGAGGATCCTGACACATTCTTCGGTTGGGCTAAGTTTGAATCAACGGAAGACGGAGTGGATTTCGTAAATGAAGTCTGGCTTCCGAACTGTGATGGCTATATCATTCACACATATTACGGTGATAACATGGTATTCTTCCTCGACGGATTATACGGCGGATCAGTATCATCCGACGGACTCATGGAATATGTTCCTTATGAAGGTGACGGACGTGAGAATACAGCATCTCCTGAAGATTTCGATGATGCGGATGTAGCTGCTCTTTGCAAAGAGTATCAGGACAAGGGATTTAAGGTTCAGACCGACACCGTTTATGACAACTCTTTCATGGCATACGGCGTTAACGAAGACCGTGCTCACATCCAGGTATACTGCCGTAAGTTCGCAGACAAGGATACAGCGATCAATTATTTCGATGAGAGCTACTCATCCATGTCGATCCTGTCGATCAGATATACTGACAATTCAGACGGTTCAGTTTCCGTTTATATCGATGATACTACCGATTCTATGACAACATTCCCGATGGAAGGAACGATCTCTGCAGACGGTTTAGTTGTTGTCTCATATCCGGAATAATAGCGATAACCGATAAGATAATATAAATACTGATTCCCTCTTTGCAGGTTTGCGGAGAGGGAATTATTTATTTGCTCTTTTGTGCATCTTGCTCTTAAACGTGTCGACATAGAGTCCCGGATGGAACAGTATGAGGAGAGGGAAGAGCTCGAGTCGGCCTGCAAGCATGTCGAACATCAGAACGTATTTTGAGAAGTTGTTGAAGAACGAGAAGTTTGATGTAGGACCGACGAGGTTAAGACCAGGACCGATGTTGTTCATGGTCGCGAGAACCGCGGAGAAGTTCGTGGCGAAGTCATAGTTTTCGATAGAGATAAGAAGGATCGAAGTGAAGAAGATGATCATGAACGTAATGAAGAAAACGTTGATCGCACGAACGACTTCATGCTCTACCGGTTTGCCGTCCATCTTGACCTTGCTGACGCGCTTCGGATGGATGTAGTTTTTAAGTTCCTTGCCGATGGTCTTGATGAGGACAACGAGACGGGTAACTTTGATACCGCCGCCCGTTGAGCCCGCGCAGGCACCGACGAACATCAGTATGACGAGAACGACTTTACAGACGTTCGGCCAGAGGTTGAAGTCCGCTGAAGAAAATCCCGTGGAAGAGATGATGGATGATACCTGGAAGACCGTGTGGGTCATTGCTTCGAACGGTGTGGCGAACATGTCCCTGATGTTGAAGAATATGATCGCGATGGAACCTGCGATGATCAGGAGATAGTAATGGATCTCTTCGATAGAGAGAGCTTTCTTGAACTGTCTGAACAGGAGCAGGTAGTAGATGTTGAAGTTCATTCCGAACATGATCATGAAGATAGCGACGACCCATTGTGAATACGGTGTAAAGCTCATGAAGCTGTCATTCTTGATTCCGAATCCGCCTGTACCTGCAGTGGCAAATGAGGTCATTGTGCTGTCGAGAAAACCCATTCCTCCGAACATCAAAAGAATGACTTCGATCCCGGTCAGGACGAAGTAGATCAGGTATAGGATCCTTGCCGTGTGACGGACCTTCGGAACGAACTTGCCTACGGACGGTCCCGGGCTTTCTGCACGCATCAGGTTGATATGAGATCCGCCGCTCATAGGAACGACTGCGAGAAGGAATACGAGTACGCCCATACCGCCGATCCAGTGAGTGAAACTTCTCCAGAACAGGTAGCAGCGCGGCATGGATTCGACTTCGTTAAGGATACTCGCACCGGTCGTAGTAAAACCGGAGATGGTCTCGAAAAGTGCATCGGTAAATGACGGGATGGTTCCCGATATACAGAACGGCAGGGCTCCCACGATACTCATGAGGATCCAGCTCGATGCCGTCGCGACGCAGCCTTCCTTCAGATAGAAGACCATGTCGTCAGGTTTCTTGAATGTCAGAAGAATGCTCAGAAGGAATGCGCCCAGAGCAACGAACAGAAAGATAAATGTCAGTCTCTCGTGATCGAAAAGTCCGATGATGAACGGAAGCATCATGAACGCTGCTTCGATTCGAAGAACATGTCCGAGGATATATCTGATTATCTTCGTATTCATCTTCCGGCCGCCTCTTACTTAAGGATATCCTTGATGTCCATGAGACCCTTATTGGTCGTAACGATCATAACGTTATCGCCCTCCTGGATCATATCCTGACCTGTCGGGATCTTGATCTCTCCGTTATGCGAGATACACGATATGAGAAGGTTATTCTTAAGGCTCAATTCCTTAAGTGGTTTTCCTATGATCTCAGGCATTCCGGATACAGAGAATTCTATTGCCTCTACCCTGTTATCGAAAAGGTGATACAGCGTCTCGATGTTGCTGCCCTTTGATGCCTTCTTAGCTCTTACGTATGCGATGATCGCCTCTGAAGTAATGTACTTCGGATAGATAACGCTTCCGAGGTTTAAGTTGTTGATTACGTTCGTAAAACCGATCCTGTTGATCTTGGTGATGACCTTCGCGGATGATACCTGCTTTGTATAAAGCGTGAGCATGATATTCTCTTCGTCGATACCCGTAAGCGGTACAACAGAATCAAAATCCTCGATGCCTGCTTCCTTAAGGAAGTCCTGGCTTATTCCGTCACCGTTAAGGATGACTGCCTTCGGAAGAAGGGTGGAAAGTCTCTCGCATCTGGACCTGTCGCTCTCGACGATGGTTACGTCGATACCGCGTCTTATAAGCTCGCCTGCGAGATAGTAAGCGGATCTTCCGCCGCCGATGATGAGAGTATTCTTAACGGCCTTTGTCTTAAAGCCGATCTTTGTGAGGAATTGCTTCGCAGCTTTTCTCGTTGCCGCGAAGGATATGATGTCGCCCTTCTTAAGTTCGAAATTACCTGAAGGGATGGTTATCGTATTGTCGCGCTCGACCGCGCAGATAAGGATGTCGTTGGTGATATCCATACCGAGCTGCCTGATGGCCATTCCGTCGAGCATCGTATCTTCAGGAAGCTTGATCTTGATGAGCTCGGCCTGACCGTGTGCGAAGGAGTTGACTTCGAGAGCTGTCGGAAGGTAAAGGATTCGTGCAGTCTGCTTCGCTGCTTCGAGATCCGGGTTGATGACCAGTGCGAGACCCAATTTCTCACGAAGGTAATTGGATTCCTTACTGTAGTCAGGAGTACGGACTCTGGCGATGGCTGCGCAATTACCGAACTGCTTGGCGATGATGCAGCAGAGGAGATTGAGCTCGTCCGATCCCGTAACCGCGATCAGGACGTCGGCATCCTTGACGCCGGCATCGTTCTGGGCCTCGAGGCTCGCGCCGTTTCCGATAATGCCCATTACGTCGTAGAGATTTGCTAATTCCTGGACCTTGTTCGAATCGGTATCGATGATAGTTATGTCGTGGCCTTCATCACTTAACTGTTCCGTCAGTGTGGCTCCGACTTTACCGCATCCGATGATGACAACTTTAAGCCCGGTAGAAGTTCTCATTTATGCCTCCCGAAAAAACTGATACTTCAATTTTATAAATATTATCACTAAAATAAAATAGAAAAAAGATTCAAAGGAGTCACGTTGATGGAGGAATATCCGTTCATAGTTGACGAGGTTAGCCTGAAGGCGTTTGTGAGGTTCGAGATCACTTATGATGAGATGACCGAAGGCCATAAAAATCTGGTTTTCGATGATCATAAGATGGATCTGGAAGACCTTACGGTTGCCATGGAAAATCTCAAGGCAGTCTCCCTGACGCGCAAGGATTTCTGCGAGGAGTGGTATGAGCACGTTTTCCTTCAGCTCAAGGACGAACTCGGAACGGGTATCAAAGACCTGGTGTCTCCGGGCTACCTTACCGTTTACAACAAGGAAAACGAGATCGTCGACTGCATCTACACCTGGTGCAGGGACGAGTACGAGAAATATCTGGACAAGATCGGCGACGATGAAAAGCCCAACTACGCCGAGGTCTTAAGGTCCGTCAAATACTATAACGACAATCTGGACATCCCTGTGCCGAAACGTAGATTCACCACCATGATGAAGCGTTCGGCCATCAGGAACCTGGGATCCACATCCAACATCAATTCAGCCCCGGCCGAGCGCCGCGCCCTTTTCAAACGCTTTGTCAATGAGCTCGCGAAAACAGGCGATTTCTACGGTGTGCGTGCCAAAGGCTTCTCGCTCCTGTTCGGAAATGTCTGCTTCAAAAAAGACGTTCCCGCAGCGAAAAAGATGTTCCTGGATATCTACGAAAAAGACGAAGACCCTAGGACCGCGAGCCTCCTGGGCGACCTGTACTACGGCTACTTTGACGGGATCCCTGACTACGGGAAGGCTTTCCAGTACTACACCATAAGCGGCCTCGACGGCAACGCCGAGTCGCTTCTCAAGATCGCGGAGATGATGAGCGAAGGCAAGGGCGTGGTAAAAAACGAGCACGTGGCCAAGTCCACAGTGCTGAACCTTTTCGATCAGACATATGCGGATTTCTGCCGCGGCAACTTCTCCGGAGCATTTGCCGAGACGGCGCACATGCTTTCCAACTTCTGTGATAAGGGCGTTGACGGCAAGCGTAATCCGTCGGAGGCGTTCAAATATATAAACATCGCCAAGTATGCCATGAGCAAGAGATTTGAGGAGTACAGGACTCCGATAGACGAGTCCACCATGGAATCCATAATGATCAAATATCAGACCCTGTCCGCGGAGATCGGAACCGACAAGACCGCGTCCAGCGTCATATCTGAAGTTCCGAACCTTCTTCTGTCGGCCATGACCGACAGCTACAACGTCCACGTGGAGGTAAGGAGCGCCAAGAACGAATACAAACTGGTCACAAGGCGTGTCCGTAAGAGCGGAGAGGAGAAGCCTTCCGGCATCTTCATCGAGTATCCGCTCCTGGAAGTCTGCGAACTCACGGATCAGGTTGAGGAATACTTCCCGAGAAGCTCGAAGATCTGGATCAAGAACAACCGAAGGACCTTTGTGGCGGACGAGATGGTTTTCGATACGAAGCAAAAGATATGTGAATTCAAGCTCCACGGTGAGTGGGTGGCTAGGATCAAGACGAATATGTATATCGCGAAATTCAGGTAGGTGAATTATGGGAAGGCCATCTAAACAGGAATACCAATCGCTCGTAGATGAGTTAACAAAAACTAGTCAGCAGATGAGACTAACTGAAAGAGAAATCTCTAAACGAAGTGAAACATGTAGAAACACATACCATGCTCTTCGAAAAAAAGATATTGATAAATCTTTTAGTGAAGTACCCATTGAGTCACTAAATATTGAAGCAGAAGGCATAAATCTTTCTGTTCTCAAGGAAAAGGGATATCTAAAGGTTTCTGATGTTTTGGGAATACCTCGAAATGAATTGGCTGAGATACCTGGAATAGGTGAAAAAATGGCCGATGATATCTCTAAGAATGCTGTTACGTGCAAGGAAAGAGTTGAGAAAAACTACGTTTTTAGAATTCAAAGTGAGGATTTATCAGATTCAACTGTAAGAGAATTCATAGCAGATGTTTATTTCTTAATGAAGACTAAGCAGTTGAAAGAAAGTATTGAATCCATCGAAAAAGGAAATGAAATTACTATCCTAGAAGAGTCTTCAAAAGCTGAAGCGATTACTGCGCCGTGGATAAAGTGGGCATTTTTCTCAGAGAAAACAAAGAAAGATTGCAAAGAAGCTTACGCTGAACTTTGCAAAATTAAAGAAAATGGCTACATTGAAAAATCTGCTGACCTGCAGAAGGAATATGAAAATGCAATAAACACGTTTACTCCCGAAGAAGCTGTGAGTAAATTTAATGAAAATGCATCTGATTTTATAGTTTTCATAGAAAATGAGTTCAAACTTAAGGCTATAAAAACAAGTGATCAGATATCCAGTCTTTCCGAGGATATTATTCAGGAAATCGATGAAATACAATTGAATTTATCACTGATGGTTTCAACGCTTCGTCCATATCAAGAATTTGGAGCTAAATATATTATTAACCAGCAAAGAGTCCTTTTAGGAGATGAAATGGGTCTTGGAAAAACAATCCAGGCTATTGCAGCTATGGCTCATCTTAAGGCTGCTGAGAATTATTCTCACTTCGTTGTTGTTTGTCCGGTATCAGTAATGGTTAATTGGGGAAGAGAAATAGCTAAACATAGTAAACTGCAGACAATTACTGTACATGGTGATAACAGAGATTCATTATTTGAAGAATTCAGACAAAAAGGCGGTGTTATGATAACCACCTACGAGACCATTGTAAGACTTGATCTTGATAACTGTCCCAAAATAAACATGCTCACTGTGGATGAAGCTCACTATGTTAAGAATCCTGATGCGCAAAGAACTAAAGCATTACGAAAATTAGCATATGCTAGTGATTTTTGTCTATTTATGACGGGAACTCCGTTAGAAAACAAAGTAGACGAGATGATTTTTCTAGTAAGTATGCTCGATCATGAGACCTCAACAGGACTTAAATCCATGGTAAGTATTTCTAAAGCACCTGAGTATCGAATGAAAGTTGCTAAAGTATATCTAAGACGAGTTAGAGACGACGTTTTGAAGGAGCTTCCTGAAAAGCTCGAGTCCGAGGAATGGGTCGACATGACCGCCAAAGAACTGGCCCTTTATGCCAAGGCCCTGATGTCCAAAAACGCTTCATTCAAGACCCGTAAAGTTTCATACGATGTTGAAGACATAGCCGATTCCAGTAAGCTCACCAGACTTTTGGAGATATGCGCCGAGGCCAAGGCCGACGGAAGAAAGATAATCGTATTCTCATTCTTCCGCAGCATTATCGAAAAGGTTTCTCAGGCGTTGGGAGAGGACTGCTTTGGAATAATCACAGGTTCGGTTCCTTCGGAAGAAAGGCAGAAGATAATCGACGAATTTGCAAAAGCCCCTGACGGAAGCGTCATCGTAAGTCAGATCATCGCAGGCGGCGTTGGCCTTAATATCCAATGCGCGAGCGTAGTCATTATCTGCGAACCGCAGTGGAAACCGTCAACAGAGAATCAGGCTATCTCCAGGTGTTACAGAATGGGTCAGCCTAGGTCCGTTCTCGTATACAGGCTCCTTTCCGCTCACACGGTGGATGAGGATATCATGGAGATCTTAAGGGAGAAGAGCAATGTTTTCGATAACTTTGCAGATGAATCCCAGATAGACGAAGTCAACAAGAAACTCATGGAAGAGATCGTTGAAAAAGAGAGGGCCAGACTCGGGATCACGGAGGCCGACCTGGTCGATGATGATGACAAGGATGACGGCGAGTACGACGATCAGGAAGAAGATGTCGCAAAGGAAGAAATCTCAAGTATAATAGACATATCAGAAAATAAGGAGGGAGACTAATGGGTTTAAATTTCAGAAAGAGCATTTCTCTGGGACACGGCCTTAAGCTCAACTTAAGTAAAGGCGGACCGAGTGTCAGCTTCGGTAAGAAAGGTCTTCGACAGACCATCAGCGCTACAGGCAGAAGCACTACGACAGTAGGTATTCCGGGAACAGGCGTTTACTATTCCAAGCAGAAGAACTTGAAGAGCCTTTTCGGAGGCTTGTTCGGAGGCAAGAAGTCTTCCGAGAAGGAAGAGAAGGCTTCCAAGAAGGGCAGCAAGGCTGAGAAGGCCGAGGCTGAGCCGAAGAAGAAAGAAACCAAGGCAGCAAAGGAGCCAAAGGCAGCTGTCAATCTTGAAGAGAACAAGAAGAAGGTCGAGACATACGAGGCTTACGTTGACTCCATCAAGTCAGTCCACAAGATCTGCGACGACAAGATCGACTGGGAAGGCCTTAGCACTGACGGACTTCCGGCCGGTATCAAGATCGGAACAGAAGCATATAACGAGTGGAAGACTCTTAACGAACTCTCCCTCAAGGTCATTGAAGGCGATATAGACGCATATCTTACTGTTATCGACGAGATGCATCCGTTCGATGATCTTCTCGAGTATGGTTCCAACTTCGAGGTCGGAACAGATGATCCTACCGAGATGTCAGTCGAGTTTGAAGTTAAGTCGGAAAAGGTTGTTCCTGATTACTCATTGTCTCTTCTCGCTTCAGGAGAAGTTTCCGAGAAGCCTCTTTCCAAGTCGGCTTACTACGAGCTCATGCAGGACTATGTATGCAGCACGGCCATAAGAGTAGCAAGAGACACATTCGCTCTCCTTCCTGTTAAAACATGTAAAGTGCACGCTGTTGATAAGGTATTGAACAGCGCGACAGGTAACGAGGAAGAGATGACGATCCTTTCAGTTGCCATCGACAAGGACCGCCTGGCCGGAATCAACATGGACAGGATCGATCCGTCAGATGCACTCGAAGCACTGGGCTGCAAGATGTCCTTCAAGAAGACATCAGGATTCGGATCTGTTAACAGAGTCTGATCCATAGCTTAGATTTGATAATTAAACGAACGTGATTTTATTTTGTCACGTTCGTTTTATTTATGTAAAATTTTTGATATTGTGAAGATCTTGTCACATTTTTGGCTTTTACATCAAATCTTTCGTTTTTCTTGAAAAATATTAAAAAATTTAAAGAAAACTACTTGATTTTTGTCTTGTATGCTAGTATACATAAAGTATATGAGACGAGAAAACTGAACACGCTATTTATATAGTTATAAATTATATAAATATTTACCACTCTTTTAGGAAAGCGCAAGCAGACAGGTTGATAAATTTACCAACCAAGATCAAAAAAACATTATTTCAATTGTGTATTATGTCCAATTGTGAAGAAATTGTGAAAAAATTTCCTCAAAATTCCTAATAAATTATTTACAGAGTATAAATATGATGTTATTATTTCGGTGGATTGGTACATATATTATTATGAACTAGAAGAAATTTGAGGGATTGGATTTAATAGTTCAATCAAATTTTACAGCAGGAAACAGAACACAATTTACGGAGGAAAATCAAAATGCAAAAGTTTGTTAAAGCATTCTCTTTGGCTGTATCTGCAGCACTCTGCATTGGAATGCTCACACAGTACAACCTCGAGAATACTCAGGCTGACTCTTCTTCATCCGACATCGATTATGCAATCGGAATGATGGGCAGTTATGCTACATTCACAGGTGGAGACTTCCACGATAACAACCACTCAATGGCTCCTGTAGCTGTCGGTGGTAACGTTACATCAGATCAGTTCATGATGACAGATAACAGAAATCGCGGATGTTTCGTTAGTTATTCACCTGATTTCGTAATCGGCGGAGAGATCAAGAACAGCACAGGCAAACTTGCATTGATGCTCGGCTCCAAGAACGGAAATAAAGACTTTACAGTTGCAGTTAAGGACGGAAACATTGATGCTTCCAACTTTACAGCACTTTACAACGATACAGCTGAAGGCAACCAGCAGATTCAGAGCACAGTTAAGAAGTACTATGATATCGACTTCCCTGTAGACTTTGAAAGAGCTATGAAGGGCTTCAACGATCTCAGCAGCAGCATCGACAGATATGCTAACGATGAAGATTCAAAGGCTATCAATGTTGACGTTAAGTACGGTAAGGCAGAGCTTATCGGTACAAGCGAGTACAACGTATTCAATCTCTCCTCCGGAGATTTCAGCCAGGTTGTCCTCTACGTTCCTGTTAACAGCCACAACATCGTTAACTTCCCGGGCAACAACACAAACTACGTAACAGTAGACCTTAACTACATCTCCAACATCAAGGATGACGGAAAGGGAAATGTTACATTCGATTCTTATGAGGCAGTTCTCCCTAATGAGACAGGTGAGGAATCTCTCTACAACGATAACGTAATCTATTTGAACCAGAACCTCGTATTCAATGCTTACTCTGCAACAGAGCTTGCTGATTTCACAAACGGTTCTATCCTTGCTCCTAATGCAAGAGTACACTTCAACGGAAACACAAACGGTGCAGTTATCTGTAACAGCTTCTCTTCTGAGGGCGGTGCAGAGTTCCACGGCGCTAACATGGGCGGATCCTTCACATGGCTTAAGGCATTCGACATCGAGATCACAACAGACGTATTGATCTCAAAGGTTGGTGTATCCGGAGCTTATGACGGAACAGAGATCCCTGGCGCTGAGCTTTATCTCTCAGGCGTAGATTTCGATAACAAGCCAATCGACATGTCCAAGGCTTCCCTCGATCTCGGCAGCGGTGCTGACAAGATCGGTCAGAGCAGTGCAAAGATCGGCTGGATCTCCGGAACAGAGCCTACATATGTTAAGGGTCTCGGCGACGGTATCTACACATTGACAGAATATGCATCACCTAACGGATATAACGTAACAACAGATATCTTCTTTACGATCAAGGACGGCAACGTTTACGACGGAGCTTCCATCGTAGAGCAGAACAAGATCGATGACGGACACGTTACAATGTTCGATAACGCTTGGACAAACATTAAGATCTCCAAGATCGCTGTCGGCGGTGACTATGACGGAACAGAACTTCCTGGCGCAAGACTCGTTCTTAAGGCTGAGAAGTTTGATGATACAAATACAAAGTTTACATTCAGCGAGTCTATCCTTGAGACAGGTGAGGGCGCTAAGTTTGACGGATGCACAAATGACTCCATCGCTTGGATCTCCGGAACAACTCCTACATTCGTAAACGGTCTTCCTAACGGTTCCTACACTCTCGTTGAGGACAGAGCACCGGAAGGATATCAGGTAACAACTAACATCTCATTTGATATTAAGGACGGTAAGGTTTCTAACATCCAGGATGTTATCGATACAGACAGCAACCACATCGGAATGTTTGACGAGGCTGAGCCTACAGTAGTTATCACATCAACTCCTACACCGGAGCCTACAGTTGAGCCAACACCAGAGCCGACTACTGAGCCTACAGTTGAGCCAACACCAGAGCCAACTGCTGAGCCAACAGAAGAGCCTACACCGGAGCCGACAGTTGAACCAACACCGGAGCCTACAGTAGAACCTACAGTTGAGCCTACACCAGAGCCAACAGTAGAGCCAACAGTAGAGCCTACACCGGAGCCAACAGTTGAACCAACACCAGAGCCTACAGTAGAGCCTACAGTTGAGCCAACACCAGAACCAACAGTAGAACCTACACCGGAACCTACAGTTGAGCCAACAGTAGAACCTACACCAGAGCCTACAGTTGAACCAACACCGGAGCCAACAGAAGAGCCTACACCAGAGCCAACTGCTGAGCCAACACCGGAAGTAGTAGTAGAGGCTGCTGAAGAGCCACTTCCTACACCTACAGTTCCTCCAACGGAGTCCGTACTTGTAGTTGATTCTGCAGACGAGCCAACACCGATCCCAACAAAGGCACCTGTTGAGCCAACAGCTGCTCCTACAGTAAGAATCGAGAGAATCGTTCCTGCAGTAGACGTAGATGAGGAAGAGGAGACAACTCCTGCACCTACAGAGGCACCTGAGGTTACAGTTACACCTACAGAGGAAGTAACACCTACACCTACAACAACAACAGTTACTGTAGATAACCCACCGGCAGAAGTTACAAAGACTACTCCGGACAAGCCAGAGAAGCCGGCTATCACATCAACAGGTGAGAGTACACCGGTAGCAATGATCCTCGGATGGAGTTCATTCTCGATCGCAGCATTGATCGTCGCAGTTGAGATCATCCACAAGAAGGTCAGCAAGAAGAACGGAATCTATTGATCCGAATAAACAGTTAACAAAAGGGACTGCCTCGATGAGACAGTCCCTTATTATTTTGCTTAGTTAGATCGATCAGTGTGTCAGCATATACAGGAATTCGCCGAAGTTCCTTCCGATCTTGAAGCAGCCTACGACTGTCAAAAGACAGAGCACTGTATATACTGCAATTCTGAAAGCCTTGTTTGTGTTGAAAAGATCCTTTGTTGTTCTCATGATGTTTAACATTTTTTTACCCTCGCTTTGTTTGTGTTTTGTTTTATGGTTTTATGTTACCTGCGGAGAGTAATTATATCGTCAAACAAGGATTAAGTATTTATTAAGAAAGATAAAGATACAGTTTAAGCAGTACAAATAAAAAAGCTAACCAAGAATATCTCGGTTAGCTTTTTGTTATCAGTTGTATATCAATGGTGCAACTACTTCGAAACGGATGAATTCATCTCCTGTTTCTGCGTTGTAACCCGGATCCATGTGAATGTAGTAGATCGAAACATCATCATCATTACGCCACATGCCGAGCCAGGTGCTCTCTCCTTCGGTATCGCTTATGCCATTGAGTCCTTCAACCGAAGCATCGATAGCATTGTATGCTTCCCAGAAGTAAGCTTCTGCCATTTCTCTGTCTGACAGATAGAAAAGATACTTAAGATAAGACTTTTCCTTGTCAAAGGTGATCGTTCCGTCATCATTTATTTCACTGTATGGATAGAAGAACTCAACCAGACAGTCTTTATCACCAAGCCAGTTTCTATATTCGTCTGTATTGAAGCTGAATGCAGAACCGACTTGTCTGCTAGGCTCATATTCCAGATTCTCAATGTACTCGTTCCAATTCATACCGTCTTCTACAGTACGGAAGTCATTGATCAGATCCTGGATCTGTGCAGCTGTCATTCCTTCGAGAGAATAGCTTGCTTCGCTTCCTGTTGATGCTATTGTCGGTTCTACAGCATCGGTTTCTTCGATCACATCGACGACCTGATCATCAGGGGCGATGTTTTCATTGGTTTCTTTCTTGTCTTCGTTGTCCTTACTTTCGTTGACGCTGCTTTCTTCATCTTGATCATCAGAGTCATCGATTTTCTCGGTCTTTTCCTTGGTATCGCTGTCATTCTTCTTGTCTTTGTCTCCGTCAGAACAGCCGAACATGGAAACAGCCATTGCTGAGCAGACTAAAAGTGCACAAACCCTACGCATCTTTTTCATGATAATACCCTCCGTTTCTGAAAAGAACTTCATTTTTATTATATTTTGAGCAGGGTTTTCTAACTTTGCTACAGGGGAGAGAAGGAAAGTGTTATAGGATATTATTCGAGAAAATAGAAAATCAGGCTGTTACTCCAAAGGCATATTGTCGGTATAGAGGTCTTTGGTGGATTCTTCGGTCCAGCTGCCGGTCTCTTTGTCGTAATACTGGATCACCTTGTCGTATTTGTAATCGGTCCAGTAGCTTTGCTCAATGACTTCTTTCTGGACGAATTCACCGACGAAGGCCTCATAATCACTGTTCGGGACAGGTGTGATGCGGATAATGTAATAGGACATAGGTTCGTCGGCCTTTGTAGGAATGGTGAATGAGGTCTCGCTTCTGGCCGAATCGAACTGCTCCGTGGTTCCGTCAGGATATTCGAGGAACTTTGTCTCGTACTTGAACGTTATGTACTTACTGCCGTCCTTTTCCTGGTAAAGGATTCCGTCAAGATTACGGTTCAGGAGCGGATCTTCGCATATATATAACTCAATATTTTCCAGATTAATAGGGGAGTTGCCGTCAAAGATCAGTGTCACATAATCAGGACCCTTGTACGCACCCGTGTATCCGAGCATATTTCGTGGATCGGCTTCGTAGTAGTCGCCCTCAGTCACGATATCGCCGAGAGAGTCCTCGGTGACCTCATCTGCTTTCCTCTCAACAACAAACTTGTAAAGTTTAGAGTCGCGTTGTCTGATCCTTCCGGACTTCACCTTCTTACATCCGGCAAAGCATGACATGGCCATAAGAGCCACAAGGAAAACAGTAAGGTACTTTCTAAATGTCGGATTCATGATCCTTTCCCCTCTCGAAAAAGCGTTCTTACTACTAATATCATGATTCAGAGGGGTCAGGTTTCAATCACTTATTTTCTGGCTGGAACCTCTCGAAAATGAACACTTCAAAGAAGTCGGAAGCTTTGTCGAGTTCCTCCTGGGAATGGATAGTCCAAGCGACCATGGAGCAGTTAAAGAGCTTCTTGCAAAGCCGGAGAGACGAGGTCTCCTTGAATTCGTGATTATAAGCTACGAAGTCAGGCTTGCAGTAGCCGTTGAAAAGAAGGTTCGTAACGAGGATCTTCTGGGATAAGGTCTTCTTCTTGGAATGAAGGTAGTTGCTCGCCAGGATGCCTCTGACTACGTCCTTGCGGTTATTCTTGAACCATCTGACAACTGCAGGATTAAATGACTCCACACAGAAAATACCCTTGTAGTTATCAAGTATCGGGGCGATGGCCTTGCAGGTCTTAAGGAACGGACCGTGAGGCTTGATCTCGATTATCAGCGGAACCTTGCCGTCAACGAGTTTTAAGACGCCCTCGAAGAGGGGTGCCGTGCACTCCGTATCAAGCAACTTATGTTTTTGAAGCTCGTCATAGGTGATGTCGGTCGGACGCTTTTTACAGTCGGACATCCTTTTCATCGTCTCGTCATGGAATACGATGAGCTTGCCGTCCTTTGTAAGCTGGACATCGAGCTCGATACCGTATCCGTTTTGGACAGCTTTTTCGAAAGCCGGAAGGGAATTCTCAGGAAGGGTCTCATTATCGAAAAGGCCTCGGTGGGCTATATAGGTGTCCTTGAAAGGCTGCATTGCTCCTTCGCGGGGCTTGTTAGGTTTGAGAAATATAAAGAATAACAGGGCTGCCAGGAGCGCTAAAGCGATCAAAGAACCCAGGATTATCAGAAATGGCATGATATGCTCCTTTTTTATTATTATTCTTTAAGATAACACATTTATCCCTACTGTGTTACAATTAGTTTTGGAGGTTGACTATGCAGTATTTGTTATGGCTTTTGATTGCCGTTCTGATTTTTTTCGGCGCACATATAGCATTTGTAATCGTATATTTCCTGTTCGTATTCATTGCATCCTTGTTTATCAATACCAAGAAGGAATATAACCGCGATTCGAAATTCTACAGATTTCTCCTCTGGTCATCCACGGGCGTTGGACTTAAAGTACTCAGAGTAAGACTTAACCTTGTCGATTTTGATAAGATCCCTGAGGGTAAGCAGATGCTCTTTGTCTGCAACCACAGATCGAACTATGATCCGATCATCTCATGGTATGCACTTCGTAAGAATCAGCCTTCATTCATTTCCAAAGAAGCTAATTTCCACGTTCCGTTCTACGGAAGGATCATAAGAAGATGCTGTTTCATGGCTATCGACAGAGAGAACGCCAGAAATGCCATGGGAACCATCGAGCGTGCATCGAACCTTCTTAAGGATAATGAAGTATCCGTTGCGGTATATCCGGAGGGAACGAGAAGCAAGAGACTCGTTCTCCTGAAGTTCCACAGCGGTGTATTTAAGATCGCTCAGAAGGCAAATGTTCCTGTTGTCGTTCTCACGATCCAGGGAACAGAGAAGATATCCAAGAACTATCCGTGGAGAAAGACGGTAGTTACGATAAAGGCAGTCGGGGTACTCTCGGCAGAACACGTTAAGGAATCTAAAACGGCAGATATATCGGAGGAAGCTAGAGAACTGATCGCGAAGGATCTCGAAGAAAATAAATAATGACATATAAGTAAAGGGGTTATTACTATGTCTAAGATCAACATTTATTTCAACGGGCTTTCAGGAAACAACAGAGGAAAGATCGAGGCTGAGAAAGTCAAGGCGTTTTACCCTGACGATGAGCTGAACTTCATTGATATCACAAAGACCGATATCAACGATGTTCTCAATAACGATGCCGACAAGATCGTCCTTTGCGGTGGAGACGGAACGCTCAATCACTTTGTTAATGACATCGACGGTCTTGAGGTGAAGAAGGATGTGTACTTTTTCGCGACGGGATCAGGCAATGATTTCCTTAATGATCTGGGCAAGAAACCTTCTGACGGTCCTGTAAAGATCAATGATTACATTCATGATCTTCCGACAGTCAAGGTCAACGGTATGACCAGGAAGTTCATCAACGGAATCGGATATGGAATCGACGGCTATTGCTGTGAGGAAGGTGACAGGATAAGAGCCACATCGGATAAGCCTGTTAATTACACTTCTATCGCGATCAAGGGCTTGTTGTTCAAATATAAGCCGACCAATGCCAAGGTAACCGTAGACGGCGTTACAAAGGAATATAAGGGCGTATGGCTGGCTCCTGCCATGAACGGCAGATTCTACGGCGGCGGAATGATCCCGACACCGGGTCAGAAGAGACTGGCTGAAGACAAGAAACTCTCCAATCTTGTTTTCTACGGAGCAGGTAAGATCAAGACTCTCATCATGTTCCCTAATATCTTCAAGGGCGAGCACGTTAAGTTCGTTAAGCACACAGTAGTTACGGAAGGAAAGCACATCAAGGTTGAGTATGACAGACCGGTTGCTCTTCAGATCGACGGCGAGACGGTCCTTAACGTAACCGAATACGAGGCATTCGTCTGATATCAGATCGGCCGGCCGAGAAGTTTTACGATGCTTTCTGAAGTCGGCAATCCATATGAAAAAGCACAGGCTGATCCTGCTGCGACTCCCATCTCAAGGGACGACACGGAGGAGAGGCCTTTTTTCTTTCCTGCGATAAATCCTGCCAGGAGCGAATCTCCCGCGCAGACGCTGCTTACAAATTCGCCCTTGTAGGCGGACTGCAGCGTAAGACTTCCGTTCTCTTCCAAAAGGACTGCGCCCTTATCTCCAAGAGAAACGATGACTTCTTTGGCGCCCTTAGATTGAAGATCCTTAGCAAGGGCGTAGATCGTATCCATGTCGTTCGGATCGATGCTCATGCCATAAAGAGCTCCCAGCTCGTAGATGTTGGGTTTTATCACCATTGGCCCGTATTGAAGCGTATTGAGGAGATGGTTGCCGGTACTGTCGCATACGAATGAACTGCCGCAGGATGTGATACGCTTTGCCATATCACCGTATAACGTCTCCGTAAGGCCGCCAGGAACGCTTCCTGACATGATTACGGTATCATCAGGTGAAAGAGCGTCGAAGCGTCTCAGAAACGTTCTGAGGGCATTCTCGTCGATCTGAGGACCAATACCGTTTATCTCTGTTTCTTTTCCGTTCGAAAAAAGTTTGAGGTTGATCCTGGAGTTGCCTTCGCTCAGCACATCAAAATCCGTATGGATCTTATCCTTAAGGCCGTCTCTTATCGCGAGGCCGTTACTTCCTGCGATAAAACCCAGAGCGGTGCTCTCTATCCCGAACTCCTTTAAAACGAGGGAGACGTTGATACCTTTGCCTCCGTAATAGACATGCTCTTCGGAAGCGCGGTTGGTCCTGCCGATCTCAAAAGGATCAGCTGTCATGTAACAGTCTATGGACGGATTCAGGGTAACGGTGTAGATCATGGTAACCTCGTTCGTTTTATTCTGATGATAATTTTACCGCGAAAAACGGCCAAAAAAAATGGTAGCCTCATTTGGGCGTTGAGGCTACCGAAATTAAAGACCTACAAGGAGAACGGATCTAATTCATTATTTGTTGTCGTGATCTTTATTCATGTATCTGTATAGGAGGATCGCAGTCACGACGATCACCGCCAGAAGCAGTGAGATTATCAAAATGTTTGTGGCTGATAACTTTATTACCAGACCTGACATCTGTCTCCCCACCAAACTCAATAAATGAACAAACTCAATAAATGAACAAACTCAATAAACACGATACTTTTACATTTCAATTATAAAAAGAATTTTATGAAATGTAAAGATAATTTGTTAGTGTTTACAGTTTATTAAGATTTTTTAGGACATAAAAATAACCGTCTCCGGAGAGACGGTCATTTTATATAGCGGAAAATATTACTTAATAGTTGTGAAACTATAAGAATCTACAACGTCCTTGTTCTCGTAGATGTTCTTCTGGAGGTTAACTGCAGTAGAAAGAACGAGAGCATTAGGAGAAAGCTTGCCGTCGATATCCTGTGGCTCAGCAGCATAGCAGATTGCCTGTGCTTCATCCTCTGAGAGGAGCATGTACTGAGAAACGAGGAAGAGGCTTCTAACGCCAACCTTCATGTTAGCGAGCTTGTTGTTGATAGTGAATGTAGGAGCTGCGTTGGAAGCTGCTACTCTGCTGCTCAATGATGTGAGACCGAGAGCAGATGTTGTTGTAGGCTTCTCCTCTACGAGGTAGAGAGGCTTACCCTCAACACCAACCTTACCTACATCGTGGAAGAGACCCATGATGATAGCTGACTCTTCGTCGAGCTGTGGCATAAGAGTATCCTTGATTCTGAGGAGCTGCTTTGTAACTGCAACGCTTCTGATAAGGAGACCCTTCTCACATGCGAGATGACCTGTTGTATCAGCAGGTGCTGTGAGCCAGGATGTACGGTTCTCCAAGAAATCGATGAAGTGATCGAACTCTGTCTTACGCTTGATAACGCTGTCCTTGAGCTGGTTATAGAACTCCATAACGTTATCCTTGTTAACTTCTACCATCGGCATGATACCGTCTCTGGACTTGGATCCTGAAGACGAAGATGATGAAGAAGAGGATGAAGATGAAGCAGGTGAAGCCTCTACAGGAGCACCGGAACCTGTATCTTCTGAGAAATCAAACTTACATTTAGGGCATCTGATCGCCTGGTTAGCGATGACCATACCACAATCAGGACACTTTTTCATTATTTACCTCCCCAACTAGTTAATTTGCCTAGTCTTTCAATTGATAATGTTAATTTTACAACTTACAACAGGCAGTTTCAACAAATATGGAGAAGGAAGTTCATTTGTTAACACATTTTTTATAAATCCTGCACAATGGCGCCTTACAGATTTGATATTGTCCGTTTTCAGCTCTTAAAGTGCTGGACGAAACCCTTGATGATCGTTTTCGGTCTGAACTTATAAGGGAAATACTGCATCCTCTTTGTAAGATGCGCCCTTAAGACCATCTCGATCTCCTCGTTCTGGACTTTTCTGTTGTAGCACATCATGTAAGATGACACGTCCTCGGCCTGATAGAAGAAACGGTACCAGGCGTCATAAGCATCTCCGATGCCCAGAAGGTGGCCGAACTCATGAGCCGATACCTGCTCGAAGCGGCGGAGGTTGGCATATTTATTGAGGTTGATGGTTCCCGGGAAGCTCGGATGCCAGTTGAGCATGAAGCTCTCGAGAGAGCCGCAGTAGAAGATTCCCCATAGCCAGCGCCACGGATTACTTACGACAAAGGAAGACGGTGCAAAGAACGGGGCGAACTTGATACGGGCGTATTTCTGGCGCGGATCGACTTCGGCCTCCGGGTCGTCTTTTCGAATGATATTGACGCGGACATGGAAGAGATTTTTCTTATCTCTCGAAAACCATGGGAGCTGATATAAGCCCTCCCAGTTTTTCTTGATGCCCTCGCAGATCGCGTCCGCGAAGGTAAATCCTTCGGGCTTTTCGGCAAGGTAGGCATCAGGCTCGTCCTTCTTAAGATTCTCGTATGGCTCCAGAAGTTTTGGCGCAAACTCAAGATACGCTCTTATCTCCACCTCACGATCATCGATGTTGAGCGTGACCGGAACCCTTAGAGGATTGCGGTATTTGATGGGATAGTGAAAGCGCAGCGAATCTGTTATAGGAAGGTTGAGCTTTTTGTATATCATGGGAATATTATACAGTTTTCGAGAAAAAAAATAAGACACCGACGAGGGGACGCCAGTGTCTGTAAGGAGGGTGTTATGAAGTAAGGAGTGTTCCTCTTGGGAACAACTATATAATAGCAAAAGCCCTAGTATACTTTAATGCGAAATAATGGCAAAATAGTGGCAAACACACATGGAGGGGCAAATGAAGCTCGAAGGCAGGACTTTCAAAGGAAATAACATCATGAACGTCTGTGTGGTCGACCACACAAACGACAAAGTCAGATACAGCAAGGAGCTCGAAGAAGCCCTGATCCTTCTGTGCACGGAGATGGAAATTCCTCTTCCTATGTGGCTCTCGAAAAACACTCACGAATTTGCAGCTTTCAGGCAGACGATCTTTTTTTCGGAGCAATACAATCAAAAGGTCAGCTTTGACCGTTTTCAGATGAGGCTATTGGAATAAGGCGAGACGTTTTTTCGAAAAGGAGGCGTCATTATGAAAAGAGGAAAGATCACAGCGATATTATTAGTTGCTTCAATGCTCATGGGTCTTGCAGGCTGCGCACAGGCCAATCCCGAGACAACTAAGGAAGATGCCGATGAAGGCAGAGAAGAAACTGAGGATACGGAAGAGCCCGAAGATACTGAGGAATCCGAGATCTCAGATCCGACTGAGGAAACAGAAGAACCGTTAGACGAATCCATAAGACAGGATTTTTCCTATGAACTCACGGACAAGGATCACTGGGGCATCACGTCTGTTGATGTTGCCCTGTACGACGAGCAGGAGTTTTATATCGACGCCTTTGAAGATTCCTGGAGTGACTATGTGCCGGGAATAGTCGGAATATCGGTGTGTGTATTCTGGATGCCTGCGAATTATGACTATTTTCCTGATTCCGATCAGGAATATCCAACGGCTGATAAGGTCTTTCTGACGGTCAACTATGACGAGGATGCTCTGATGGGAGTACCCGAGAAGAATCTGCTTATGCTGTTCTGCATAGATGACAGTTTCGACTGTTCTGTTGTGGAAGACGCAAAGTTTGACTATGAGAAGAATCAGGTCAAGGCTGATATCACAGAACTGGACGGAATCTTCATGTTGGTCGATGCGTATGAGTGGTATCAGAGCCAGGGAATAGATGCTTCGGAATACGCCTATGAGCTTCCTGACGAGATCAAGAATCTCTCCGCCTGGGAAAAAGAGCATGACACCGGAAGTATCATGGATCTGGTTGACCGTGACTATATAGAGAAGAATGCTCCGTGCTTCTATGTTTCAACGCCGCAGCAACTCGCATCCGCGGTTTATTTCGTAAATACTTCGGAGCCGGGCTGGCCGTATATCACCGAGATATATCTCGAGAATGACATCGATCTGACAGGCTATGAATGGATGCCGATGGGATGGATCTCTGAGAGAACTGATGATGTATATGAATTCGTCGGCTATATCGACGGTCAGGGCCACACCATCAACGGACTTACTTTGGATTGCGGTTCGGAAAACGGCGGCTTTGTCGGTTACAGTACGAACGTAACGATGATGAATATCTACTTTACCAATGCCAACGTCAGGAGCACATATGACCTCGGAATCTGTGCCGGACAGGTCATAGGATACGGATACTGGGAGAATGTACATGCTCAGGGCAATCTGGAGAAAGTTTACTCTACCAAGGAAGGCGGTCTGGTCGGCTGGGACACTGACCTTACGTTTGTGAACTGCTCCGCGGATTTTACCGTTAACGGCGAGAGCGAAGTCTATCATTATTTGTCTTACCATCAAAAGCGCGAGGAAGAGATCGGAATAACAGAGACATTTAAACTTACCCTGAATGACGACCACTCCGTCGTGCGTGATGATCACGATGGCTTCAGTATGTTGATGTGGTGCGTTGAATTGGACGGCGAGACCATTTACATGTCATCCAATAGTGACAGTCTGACACTTGAAGCCGATGATTACATGTTTTCGCAAAGAAAAGGAACATACACGATCTATCTGGTCGCGCACGTAGAAGACATTTACATACGAGTCAGCAACATCGTCGAGTTTACATACTGACGCTGCTGCGGAATTCTAAGTTTTAAAGTAGGAATCAGTCGCCTGCAACGTGGAAGATGATCTCTTCCGGATATACCATGTCGAGATGGGTGCGGGCGATGTTTTCGATATATACCTTATTGTCGGTATTGTTGGCTTCTTTTCTGATCTGGAGGAGTTCATCCTCGAGCTCCTGCTTCTGGCGGTCCAGATCCTGAGCCTCTTTGTTAAGGCGCTCCTGCTGCTTTCTGAGATCATAGAGCCTTGTTACGCACAAAACGGCGACCACGATGAGAGAGACGAACATTACTGCCGTCAGAAAAGATATACCGTTATGTTTTCTGGTAACTTTTTTCATGATCTGTCCCTTTCGCACTTCTGTATAACTAAGTATAGACATAACAAAAGGTCAAATCAATTTATGTAACAATTCTTAAAGATGTTGTAATCTGTTTGAAATATTACTCGATATCTTCCAGGATCTCATACATCTCGGAAGCATTTTCCTTCTTCACGGTCTCTTCCAGTTTAAGCACCTTAAACCTTACATTTCCGTTTCCGAAAACAATAGTAACGACATCGCCGACCTTAAGTCTGACCGACGGTTTGGCGAGCCTGCCGTTGACCTCGACTCTGCCCAGAGAGCAGACGTCATTAGCCACGGTCCTTCTCTTGATTATCCTGGATACTTTCAAAAACTTGTCGAGACGCATCAGATCTCCGTTCTTCCCTTAAGAGCGTTTGCCAGTGTAAGGTCGTCGATGTACTCGATGTCGGATCCCATAGGAAGTCCCGACGCGAGCCTTGTGACCTTGATACCCGAAGGTCCCAAAAGACGTGAGATATAAAGAGCCGTTGCCTGGCCTTCCGCTGTCTGGTTGGTGGCAACGATGACTTCCTTGATCTCCTGATCCTTCTGAAGTCTGGCGATGAGTTCGCTCAAAGTAATGTCATTCATAGATTTGCCCGACACAGGAGAATAGACTCCGTGAAGGACATGATAAAGTCCGTTATACTCGCGCATCCTCTCGAAAGTAGCAACGTCTCTCGGAGTCTCTACTACGCACACAACGGATCTGTCACGCTTCGGATCAGAACAGATCGGGCACGGATCGCTGTCCGTGAAATTCTGGCATGATGAACAGCGCACCGTGAGGCGGTGTGCCTCGGTGATGGAATTCGCGAGATCCTTAACTTCCTCGTCAGACATTGACAGGATGTGGAAAGCGAGCCGCTGCGCTGATTTGCCGCCTATTCCCGGAAGTGAACCGAGCTTTGATATCAGGTTTTGAACCGAAGGTGAATATCTGGCCATATCAGAACGGGAGCTTCATTCCGCCTGTAGCCTTGCTCATTCTCTCGGCAGAAGCTGCCTCGAGCTTGTCGTTTGCGCTATTGTATGCTGCAGTGATAAGATCTGCGAGGCCCTCAGCATCATCAGGATCGATAACTTCCTTGGCGATCTCGAGACCATAGATCCTGTGGTCACCGCCGATAGTGATCTTAACGAGCTCTCCGCCTGCTGTTCCGTCGATCCTCATCATCTGGATCTCGTGCTGGGCAGCTTCCATATCTTTCTGCATTCTCTGAGCCTGAGCCATGATGTTACCCATATTGCCCATGTTGCCCATTCCTTTGAATCCTTTAACCATTATTAGTTCCTCCTAAATCAATCGTCACCGAAGTGAATGTCTATTCCTAATTGTTCTGCTTTATCGAGATATCCCTCGAGCTTTGTCTTTTCCTTATCCGGAGCATTAATAACCCCGTCCGTCGAAGCATTCGCATTCTTCAGATTCTCGAGCATCGTCGGTGTAGCAACGTAAACCTTTCTCGATCCCGGGAGCACCGTAAGGATATCATTACGGATTTTCATATAAAGCGGGTCTGATGTCAATTCCTTGAGAGTCTGCTTCTTATATGAATCATCGAAAAGGATAAATACCTTCTCGTTCTCCTGCTTAAGCTTGGTCTCGCTCAATGTTGCATAGAGCATATAGTTGTCACCGATGATCTGCGAGTAGATGGACTTCCAGATGGCGTCCAGATCCGCACCCTCGCTTCGCTCGGGTTCTTTCTTCACAGGGAGTTCCTGTCCTTCCATAAGCTGCACGAGTGAAGTTGTCGGCTGAGGCTTATATTCCTCTTCCTCTTCAGGTTCCGGTTCTGCCGTCTCCGGAAAATCCGGCTCGTAGTGCGTAATGGTCGGCTCCGTGCCCTTGACCAGGTCATCGAGGAAACTGTCCGAAAGCATGCTCAGAAGAGGTGCACCCTCATCTGCAGGTGCCGGAGCAGCTGCTTTCGGCTCTTCCTTTTTCGGTTCCTCAACAGGCGGAACGGAGAACAGGTCGATCTGGTTTTCCATCGGAACATCCTCAGGATCCACAGGCTCAGCCGGAACCGGCGGCATTGGTGGAGCAGGCGGCTCAGGAAGTTTCTCCTCCGCCTTTTCTTTTACAGGTTCAGCGGCTTCTTCCTTCTTCGGTTCGACGGAAGGTGTCACTGATAAGTTACTAAGTGAAGGGAACAGAACAGAAGGTTTGACTTCCTTCTTCTCTTCCTCTTTTTTCTCAGGTTCTTTCTTTTCAGGTTCCTCAGCTTTAGCAGGTTCTTCAGCCTTTGAAGGCTCTTCCTTCTTTGCCGGTTCCTCTGCCTTTGAAGGCTCCTCTTTTTTCGGTTCTTCAGGAGCCTTAGGAGCTTCTTCCTTAACTTCTTTCTCCTTTTCCTTTGCCTTCTTCTCAGCTTCCTTAGCCTTTTCTTCGGCTATCTTCTTGGCTGCTTCCTGCTGCTTTTTTACGAAGTCAGGGACTACCAGCGGAACAGGATCCAGCTT
>CADCQX010000183.1 GCA_902803695.1 Oscillospiraceae bacterium | reverse complement strand
TTCATTCGGATTTGCCACTGCGGGAATCAAGGGAACATACTTTGACGGGATCACCTTGGTTTATAAAACACTCTCAAGTTATTTCGAAAAGTATCCCAATAAGAGAGAACAATGGGATGAAAAAAGAACTGTAGGCATTCCGGGAATAAGTCCTTTGGATATGCACCAGGATGTTTTCGAAAAATTGTGTCAAAGACTTCTGGAAAACGGAATACCTCTCATAAACGAGAAGGAAAAGTACGGAAGCATGATGGTATACCAGCATCCGACAAAGATAAAGATGAATCTCGTTTGGAACCAATCCGGACTTTATATAGCAAGAGAAATGAAAAGAAAGTACGGGACACCATATATGGAAGGAATCCCGACGGACGGCAACAGTTTTGAGACGTATGTCCGGATGATCAGGGAAGGAAAAACGGGAACGTTATATATTGATAGGCCTGACAACCCTTCAAGGCACGCATCTGTATTCGCTGATGCCGTGATAGGAAGATCTCTTATGAATGAGCTCTTCAAGGAAAATATAGACGCCGATCTATATACGATAGAGGCACATGATGAACAGGCGCATTTTCTTGATGACGAGGATGAGATCATCAGTGTGGTAGAGCGTGAAAAAGATATTGTCATTGCAGATCCGTTGTTCCTTGAATTTGCCCAAAAAGCAAAGACCAAAATCTCTCTGCCTCATTACGCGGTATCTAGCCGCGTGGGAAAAGACAGCTATTTCAATTATCTTGATTCGGGATCCTGGATCAATAAACTCAGATAAGTCCGGCCGATAATCTATCGACTGTCTTATAAATATAAATCTTAATTATCACCATCAGAATGATGGTAGAAAGAGGGAATATGAAGAAAAAGTTTTTATCTTTGATCCTTGTTGCGGCATTTGCCATGTGTGCGTTTGCCGGATGCTCGGATACAAATTCCGATGAATCCTCAGCAGCATCTCAGGTTACTACTTCAGCTCAAGGAGCAAACAGTGATGCTTCGGCAGATGAGTCCGGTAACGGTGAAGTGGCAGAAAACCCATTTGGTGATCCTAACGGTACACATACCGTAATAGATCATGCAGGTGACGAAGTAGAAGTTCCTAATACGATCAATCGTATCGTCGTCGGTTCTTTTTACCCGTTGGCATCGGTTATAACAGAGTATCTCGGATCTGCAGATAAGATCGTCGGTATTCATCCGGTATCGATGAGTGCAGCAGAAAATGGTCTTCTCGGCCAGATATATCCTGAGATCCTTAACGCTGAGACAGGTTTCATATCAGGTGATGAAGTTAATATCGAAGAATTGATGATGCTTCAGCCGGATATCGTTATCGGTGTTGGTGCGGAGCAGGCAAGAGCAATCCGTGAAGCGGGCATTCCTGCAGTCGCTACATCAGCTTCTGATTGGAATTACGATATTATCGTGACATATGAGAATTGGGTGGATCTTTTGGATCAGATCTTCGGTGGAAGTGAATTCGCTCAGAAAGCAATGGAGAAGAGTGATGCAGTCTATGCCGATATCCAAGCTAAGACAAAAGATATACCTGAAGCAGATAGAGCGAGAGTTCTTGTTCTCTTTAAATATTCCGATGCGGCAATGGTAGCTTCCGGCGAGAATTTCTTCGGTCAGTGGTGGTGTGAATCTGTTAATGCGTATAACGTTGCCAGTGAGGTCGAGGACGGATCAATACTTAAGATCTCAATGGAACAGGTATACGAATGGAATCCGGATATTATCATCATAACTAACTTCTGCGGAACACAGCCGGAGGATCTTTATAACAATGCAATTGGTAACGATGACTGGAGCACGGTAAGTGCCGTTCAAAATCAGAGAGTATATAAGATGCCTTTGGGTCTTTACAGAAGTTATACTCCGGGAGGAGATTCTCCTGTAACCATGCAGTGGATGGCTAGTGTTATCTACCCTGAACTGTTCCCGGATACGGATATCAGAAGTATTGCAAAAGAATACTACAAAGAAATGTGCGGATACGACCTTAGTGAAGATCAACTTGATATGATGTTCTTCCCATCCAGAGATGCCGCTAACGGTCTTTGATACAGAGGATGGATCATATGAAAAAGAAGATCGGGATCCTATGGACTGCCGGAATAGTACTGGCTTTGATAATTGCTTTTTTAGTGGCACTTTGTGTAGGACGTTATTCGATCTCTGTAGGAAACTGTGTTAAGGCACTTTTCGGAATGAAAACTGAGGACCCGAATATTAAGACGGTCTTATTCAATATACGTCTTCCGAGATCTGTTTTGGCTGTGATAGCCGGTGCAGGCCTGGCCGTTGCCGGCGCTGCATTTCAAAGCATGTTTTCGAATCCCCTGGCTACGCCTGATACCTTGGGCGTAGCTACGGGTGCATCCTTTGGAGCTACAGTCGGTATTATGTTCCGGTTGCCGACACTCGGTATTCAGGGCACGGCATTCATAATGGGACTTGTGGCTGTTGCTTTAGTCTATACGATAAGCCGTGTTAAGGGAGAATCCACACTGGTAATGCTTATATTGTCAGGTATGGTCATAAGTTCTCTTTTCGAAGCATTAGTATCGCTTATCAAATATGTGGCAGATCCCCAGGATGTACTTCCGGAGATTACTTACTGGCTTATGGGAAGTCTGTCGGGAACAAGTTTTGATAAGCTTCTGTTTGGTACAATTCCGATGGTCGTCGGTATAGTGATACTGTTTTGTCTTCGTTGGAAACTTAATGTACTCTCTTTGAACGATGATGAAGCAAGGGCACTTGGTGTAAACCTGAAATTGATGAGAGGACTTACGATAGTTTCTTCAACAATGATCACTGCATCTGTAATAGCTATGTGCGGAAAGGTTGGTTGGATCGGCATCCTGATCCCGCATATCTCCAGAATGATGTTTGGAAATAATAACAAATTTGTTATTCCTGCAAGTATCG
>CADCQX010000182.1 GCA_902803695.1 Oscillospiraceae bacterium | reverse complement strand
CTTTACCGATCCTGACGGCTGTTAAGAAAAAGTTTTGGGCTATGCTCGGTAATGCAGCATTCGGTCTTCTTGCATTTATCCCGGGAATGTTCCTTCCGGGTATGGCTGCTAAGCTTGCAGCTCCTGATGTTGGAATTGCAACGACTATCAAGGCATTCTTCCTTAAGGCGATCTACTCCATGACATATGCTCCGTTCGTAGGTCTCGGATCTATTGTCGGAGACAAGGCGGGACAATTCTTCCCGAAGCTCATCCTTCCTTTGTCGCTTCTCACCTACGGAGCGGTCAAACTCTTCAGATTCTACAGGGAAGCATATATCGCAGAAAGACTCGCACCGGTTCCGACAAACGATTCTCCTACGGTCAGGACCAGAAAGCCGGATATCCTGGGAACTGTTATCTCGGCACCTGTAAATAACAAGACAAATCCTGAGACAGAGCCTGTTTCAGAGACAAAGACAAATATCAGAGTTCCGGATCCGGCTCCGGCACCTCAGCCGCAGCCAAGGCCAAAGCCTCAGCCACAGCAGCAGGTGAGAGCTCCTCAGCCTCAACCTCAGCCGCAGGCAGTAAAGGCACCTGAGCCTAAGCCTCAGATCCCGCCGAAACAGCCGCAAAAGGCAGTTGAAGGTGTAAGAGCTCCGAATATCAATATCTCGTTTGACGCAATTCCATTGGGAGCCCCTGACGAGAAACCGTCGATCAAAGCTCCTGAGAATAAGGATGTTATCCAGCTCGAAGCTCCGAAGAACAACGATGTCATCGTGCTTGACGCACCTAAGGACAAACCTATCGAGCTCGGTCCTCCTAAGTAATATGCAGGGTTGAAAAGAATAGTTTTCCCTTGTAGAATGTGACACAGAATAAAACACGGAGAATCATATGGCCAAGAATCTTAAATTCTGGAAAAAGTATCTTACTACCAGCGAAGATATAAAAGTTGAACAGCAGAATGATGTCGATGCTTTGGAGAAGGGTCTTGAAGGTCTTTCGTGGGATGAATCTGCCCACAGATATGTAGGACCTGTCAAAAAGACTCACTTCTCATTAGGTGAAGAGATCGGTAACTCGGTTACTCATGCTGTTATGGCCGTATTCTTCCTTTGCATGATCCCGTATGCATGTATCAGAGCTTATACTCATGCTCCTGAGGGAAAAGAGATCATCGATGTGATCGGTATCAGCGTATACATGATCTCGTCTTTCCTGATGTTCCTCGCTTCCACCTGGTATCATTCCACCATGAGAGGCACAACATGGAAATATGTTACGGGTAAGATCGATTATTGCTTTGTATTCGCCTGCATAGCAGGAACATATACGCCTATCTGGCTCTCCCTTGTAGGAGGCGGTGTAGGCCTGGGATTCTGTATCGCACAGTGGTGTCTTGCCCTCGCGGGAATCCTCTTTAAATCTCTGATGTATTCCAAGTCCAAGGCCAGCCAGATCATTTCATGGCTCGTATATTTCCTTTTGGGCTGGATGATCATCTTCTACGTTACGGGATTCTTCCACGTAGCATCTCTCCCGTGCTTCTGGCTCGTTCTCGCAGGAACGATCTGCTACACGGTCGGCGTTATCTTCTTCGCCGGTAAGTACAAGTTCGCACACATGGTATGGCACTTCCTTGTTGACTTCGGTGCCATCTGCCATTTCATCGGACTCGTATATTTCATGAGATGATCTCCTGATCAGTAATTGAATAATCGCATTAAAAGGGGGGCTGATCTTTCAGCCCCCAAAAACGATTTGGTTTCTGTCCATGAGGAGAAGACAGAAAGATATTATGAAAACTTACCCATGTTATAAGTTCACTTAATAAACTCGAAACTCTTGAGTGAAGGATTACCGACACCCTTGAACGTGAAGTACAGAGGATATACGCCGTCCTTCAGATCCACATTCGCTTCGCACTTGGTCCATGCTGTACAAAAGGTAACATCAAACGTAGCGAGGACTTCGCCGTCAAGTGATGTCCTGAGCTCGAACGTTCCCTGTCCGTAACCTCTTGTCGTGATCCTGATACCCTTAAGGTCCTTGATGTCGAAATACTTGAATCCGACAGTCGTTCCGTCAAAGATATCTCTTACATAACCGAGATTCTGATCGCCGTCTCTTCCTTCCTGCGTGACATAAGCAACCTTATGTTCGCCTACATACTTCTGATTCCTGTCATCGAAAATGTTACAAGCGATATATGCCGGATACTCGCCCTCACCCTTCAAAGGACCGCCGTTAAGACCGCATGATGTGATCTCAACCTGCTTTATCTGACCCTTCTCATCGAAAACAATCTTCTCCGCACAGCCCTGTCTTGAATACCAGTCATTGTTTGTCTGTCTGTGATAGAAGATGTACCACTCGCCGTTGATCTCAACGATGCTTCCGTGGTTGTTCGCACCGTAAGCTGTCGGCTTGTCAGCCGGCTTATATGTATCGATATGCATATCGCAGTTACTTACGATAACACCGCCGTATGTAAACTCTCCGAGGATATCTTCGGAATATGCGTAGCAGAGTTCATGCATAACCTCAGAAGAATAGATGAGGTAATACATATTTCCTCTCTTCCTTATGGAAGGAGCCTCGAAGAATGCGTGACCTTCGTACTGGGAACCCTTGCTGTGCTGTGTGCTCGGGATAACGAACTCAGGAGCCTTGGTGATCGTGAGCATATCCTTGCCGAGAACTGTTCTCATACAACCGTGACGGCTCTTATCTCCCTGACCGCAGAAACCGGTGAAGAGATATGTTGTATCGCCTTCTGTGAGAACGCCCGGATCGAACTGAGGCTCATCGCCTTCTTTTTCTCCGAGAAGTGTTCCGTCTTCATAATGAACATGTCCGTAGAACTCGAACTTGCCTTGCGGAGTATCGCTTACTGCTACTGCAACTACGCTCTTATTGTCGAGAACATAGAACAGATAGTATCTTCCGTCAGGACCGACAGTTACGTCAGGTGCATAGAGACATCCTCTGTCGTCGCCGTTTTGCGGATCGTCGGATCTTCTGTAGGAAACTCCTTCGTATGTCCAGTTTCCGAGATCGTCAACAGGAGCAGACCAGGACACATAATCTCCCGGACAGAATGCCACTCCGTTGAAGAAATCGTGAGAACCGTAAACGTAGACTCTGTTATTGAATACATACGGCTCGCCGTCTGGAACATATTCCCATGACGGAAGGTACGGATTGAATGCCTGCTTTTTCGGAACTTCATAAAGCTGAACTGCAGGAACGGCAGAACCGCTTGCAGAAGAAGCAACTGTTCCGAGAGCACTTCTCTCAAGGTGCTCGGAGATGAAGTCGATGAACTCGGAAGATGGATTCTGATCCTGGGTCTTTGCTACAGGACCTTCTGCCGTAAAGTGCATCTCATTCTTATATGAAGGTGAGTATGGCTTCCACATTGGCATAGCCGACTCATCAACATCGTTACCGTTAGGATCGCCTGTCTTGATGAAGTTAACGAAGTAGTTACTCATCTTTCTTGCGAGATCATAGTGTCTTCCCGTGAACGGTCTCCAGCACTCGTGGAGGTTATCAAAGAAGAACCACAGATCTACAGAGTGGAATGTACCAGGATTATCGTATCCCGGGATATCAGGCTCGAAGCAGTAATAGTAGCTTGGCTGATCGTTATACTTGAATGCAGTCTTAACAGCGCACTCGATTCCGCGAAGCGGTGCATGGAGGTTACCGTTAACGACTTCTTTTGCTTCAGGAAGAGAAAGGAACTTATCTGCCTTATCTCCGAAGATCTCCTTTGCCTTGTTTGCGAATTCCTCATCGGATTCTGCAGCGATAAAGCTCGGGAACTCATCAAAAGTGTTACCGGAGATAAGAGGTACATGAGCATGCTTACCCTCCAAAACGAGCTTGAACGGATCGCCGTCGAGGAATACGTTATCGATCATCGGTGTAAAGAAGAAACCGGTCGAATTACGGAAATCCGAAGCCTTCTCCCTAAGTGTAGCCGCGTCGATCTTACGTGCTTCTTCTATAGTCTTTACTCCGAGAGTCTCGAAGAACTTAACACCCCATGAGCATGCATCATCAACAGTCCTTGGTGAGATGACTGTATCCTTCATATATGGAGTCTGGATGATACCGGAGATTATGACTGCTCTGTTATAAAGTCCGATGCTGGACTTTGCTACAAGATGATTGAGAACGCTTCCGCCGCCTGCTGACTGACCTGCGATGGTGATGTTGTCAGGGTTACCGCCGAAGTTTCTTATATTCTCTTTTACCCACTTGATACCTGCCTGCTGGTCAAGGCTACCGAAGTTAGCCGGAGCATCAGGATTTTCCTTGAAAAGATCAGGGTGCGGAAGGAATCCGAATGCACCGAGTCTGTAGTTTACCGTTACAACGATGATGCCGCGCTTAGCGAGCTGTTCTCCGTTGAATTCCATCTCTGCGGTATAGCCCCACTGGAAACCGCCGCCGAAGAACCATACGAGAACAGGAAGGTTATCTTCCTTAGTCTTTGCAGGTGTCCATACGTTAAGATAGAGACAATCTTCGTCCATAGGGATATCCGGATCTACGTGCCACTCACGGCAATAGATATCCGTTCCGATACCCGGCTGGTCCTGCATTGAGATCGGTGCGAATTCAAAGGCGTCGTATACGCCGTCCCACTTTTTGCATGGCTGTGGAGCCTTCCAACGGTTCTCGCCTACAGGTGGTGCCGCGAACGGAATTCCCTTGAAGACCGAGATCCTTGTGTTGTTACCTGAAACACCGCGAACGAGACCATACGCAGTTTCGACTGTTTTAAGCATTGGATATCCTCATTTCCGGAAATTATTATCTAAATTCATATTAAGCAAGATAAAAATGTTATACAACGGGACAAATTCTAGGTAAAAAACTGTTAAAATTCAGCACTTGGAAAGCCCTTATTGAAATTTGACCTGTCCTATTGTAACTTACAACTTATCCAAGAAATTATTTAGGGGGACCTTATGTACAAACTCTATATCAACACAGGTAAGGAACTCGGGCACATCAACCCTGAGATCCAGGGACACTTTTCCGAGCATCTCGGCAGATGCATCTATGAAGGTGTCTATGTAGGCGAGAACTCCGAGATCCCGAACACAAACGGTATGCGTAACGACGTAGTCGAAGCTCTCAAAGAAATGAAGATCCCTGTACTCCGTTGGCCGGGCGGATGCTTTGCCGATGAGTATCACTGGAAGGACGGAATCGGTCCTAAAGACCAGAGAAAGAAGATGATCAATACCAACTGGGGCGGCGTTACCGAGGACAACTCCTTCGGTACTCATGAGTTCATGGAACTTGCAGAACAGCTCGGTTGTAAGACATATGTAAACGGTAACCTCGGAAGCGGTACCGTTCAGGAAATGAGCGAGTGGGTCGAGTACATGACATTCGACGGCGTATCTCCTATGGCAGATCTCAGAAGAAAGAACGGAAGAGAGAAGCCTTGGACAGTTGACTACTTTGCAGTAGGAAACGAGACATGGGGATGCGGCGGCAACATGGTACCTGAGTACTACGCTAATCTTTATAAGCATTACCAGACATTCGTTAAGCAGTTCAATCCTGACAAGAAGATCAAGAAGATCGCAGTAGGTCCTACGGATAAGGATTACAACTGGACAGAGACAATGCTTCGCGAGTGCTTCCGTCAGCAGGGAACATTCCCGCAGAATTTCGGATATATGGACGGACTTACGCTCCATTACTACACACTTCCTTATGACTGGGACAAGAAGGGAAGTGCTACAGGCTTTAACGACAAAGAGTGGTACATGACCCTCGCGAAGACATTCTGCATGGAGGAATTCATCGAGAAGCATTCAGCTATCATGGACAGATACGATCCTGAATGTAAGATCGGTCTCATGGTAGATGAGTGGGGTACATGGTACGACGTTGAAGAAGGAACAAATCCGGGATTCCTCTATCAGCAGAACACGATAAGAGATGCTTTGATCGCTGCTATCAATCTCAACATCTTTAATAAGCACTGCAAGAGAGTCAAGATGGCCAACATCGCTCAGCTCGTAAACGTTCTTCAGGCAGTTATCCTTACTGAAGGCGACAAGATGATCAAGACTCCTACATATTATGTATTCAAGATGTACAGCTATCATCAGGACGGCGAACTTCTCGAGAGCTCCGTTAATACAGATAAGATCGGTCTTGAGGAGCAGTACATGGTTCCTAATCTTACCGAGTCTGTTTCGAAGGCTAAGGATGGCAAGATACATATCACATTGGGTAACCTCTCATGCACTGATTCCTATGATCTTGAGAGTTGCCTTATGGGTGAGACCATAAAGTCGGTCAAGGCTTCTATCGTTGCAGGCAAGATGGATGACCACAACACTTTCGATGATCCGGATGTAGTTGAGGAGAAAGTTTTCGAGAACATAAGCTTTGAGGGAGACAAGATCAGGTTTACTTTGCCTGCTTCAAGCGTAATGCACATCGAAGTAGAGATCTGATATGGCAAAGATCTGCAGGAGATGCCTTTTAAGCGACATCAGCAAAGAGCAGTATGAGGCTTTGATCGTGAATGGTCTCAAGGCCTTGCCTCAGGAAGACCTTGTTGATGAATCTTCCTGCTCGAAAAGGCTGGAAATCTGCAGAGAATGTGAGAAACTAAATGAAGGTACTTGTCTCGCGTGCGGATGCTTCGTCGAGATAAGAGCGGCACTTAAAAAGGGCAGATGCCCGTACAATAAATGGTGATGACTATGGACTACAAAAATCTTCTTGCTGAAGGCAAATGCGTACTCGGAATCGAATTCGGTTCCACCAGGATCAAGGCAGTTCTCGCAGACATGAGCGGCAACCCGATCGAATTCGGTGACCACATGTGGGAGAACGATCTCAAGGACGGCATCTGGACATATTCCGAAGATGCTATCTGGGGCGGACTTCAGGACGCCTACAAAAATCTCAAGGACAACGTAAAGGCTAAGTACGACGTTACTCTTAAGTCTTTTGCGGCTATCGGTTTCTCCGCGATGATGCACGGCTACATCGCTCTTGATTCTAAAGACGAACTTCTCGTTCCGTTCAGGACATGGAGAAATACTATCACAGAGGAAGCAGCCGATAAGCTTACCGAAGCATTCGACTTCAACATTCCTCAGAGATGGAGCATCTCACATCTTTACCAGGCTATCTTAAACGGCGAAGAGCACGTTAAGGATATCTCATTCCTTACGACTCTCGCAGGTTATGTTCACTACAAGCTCACAGGCGTTAAGGCTCTTGGCGTTGGTGATGCTTCAGGTATGTTCCCGATCGATTCAAATACAATCGATTACGATTCCAAGATGATGGATATCTTCAGCGGACTTATCAAGGATAAGAACTTCCCTTGGACTTTGAAGGGAATCCTTCCTAAGGTATTGAACGCAGGTGAGAATGCAGGAACTCTTACTGCTACCGGCGCTAAGCTTCTCGACGTTGAGGGTGACCTTAACGAAGGCATTCTTCTCTGCCCACCTGAAGGTGACGCAGGAACAGGTATGGTAGCTACGAATTCCGTAGCTCCTGAGACAGGTAATATCTCTGCAGGAACTTCCGTTTTCGCTATGGTCGTTCTTAAGAAAGCAATGAGCAAACTCCACAGAGAGATCGATATGGTAACTACACCTTCAGGTGCTCCTGTTGCCATGGTTCACTGCAACAACTGTACATCAGAGATCAACGCATGGGCTAACCTTTTCGATGAGTTCGGTAAGCTCATGGGAGCTAACTTCGACAAGGGCGAGATCTTCGGTAAGCTCTACGGATGCGCACTCGACGGTGATAAGGACTGCGGCGGACTTGTAGGTTACAACTATCTTTCCGGTGAGCCTGTAACAGGTTTCATGAACGGAAGTCCTCTCTTCATGAGATCAGCTGAGGACAGCTTTACGCTTCCTAACTTCATGAGGATGCAGCTTTATTCCGCACTCGCTTCCCTTAAGATCGGTATGAACATCCTTACCGATGAGGAGAAGGTGGAGATCAAGAAGATGTTCGGTCACGGCGGTTTCTTCAAGACACCTAAGGCAGGACAGACAGTATGTTCCGCAGCTATCAAAGCTCCTATCTGCCTTTTGACGACAGCAGGTGAGGGCGGTGCCTGGGGTATCGCAGTTCTTGCTCTTTATGCAGCAAAGAAGGATTCTTACGCAAGCCTCGAGAACTTCCTCGAAGAGGAGATCTTTAAGAGTGCCGAGGCAACAGAACTCATGGCTTCCGACGAAGACGTCAAGGGCTTCGACAAGTTCATGGAAAGATATGTTGCAGGACTTGCTACTGAGAAGAGCGCAACAGAAGTACTTATCAAGTGAGGTTAATTATGCTGGAAGATATCAAGCAAAGAGTTTATGAAGCAAACATGCTTCTTCCGAAGTTCGGACTTGTTACTTTTACATGGGGTAACGTAAGCGAGATCGACAGAGAGAAGGGACTTGTAGTAATAAAGCCGAGCGGCGTTCCTTATGAGACGATGAAGCCTGAGGACATGGTCGTTCTGGATCTTGACGGAAACAGAGTCGAAGGTTCCATGAAGCCTTCTTCCGATGCTCCGACTCACATCTATCTTTATAAAAAGTTCCCGAAGATCGGAGGCGTTGTTCATACGCATTCTTCCTTCGCTACTTCCTGGGCACAGGCCGGCCGTGATGTTCCTTGTTATGGAACCACACATGCCGATTATTTCTACGGCAATATCCCGTGCGCACGTTCTCTCACGACAGAGGAGATCGAAGGCGAGTACGAGCTCAACACCGGCGTTATCATCGGTGAGGAATTCGACAAGCGCGGCATCGACTACGAGGCAGTTCCGGGAGTTCTTTGCACCAACCACGGACCTTTCACATGGGGAAAGGACGGACACGAGGCAGTTCATAATGCAGTAGTTCTCGAGGAAGTCGCAAAGATGGCGTTCAGGACAGAGATCATCAACAAGGATGTTAAGCCTGCGCCTCAGAATATCCAGGACAAGCATTACTTCAGAAAGCACGGAGCAAATGCTTACTACGGACAGAATTGATACGATATAAATGATCTCATAGACTGATCTCCTTTTCGAAAAGGGGATCAGTTTTTTGCCCGTGAAAAATGCAGATTTGCAATCGGTTCGGGTATCTATATATAATAATAAAGACTTTTCGCGTATGAGGGGCATAAAGTGAAAAAAAACAAGACCGGCAGCATCCTTAACAGCATGAACCTGAATACCAAGTTCATGGTCATTTATGTTGTCTGTATTATCTTTCCTCTTATACTGACCGACGGATTTATCCTCCGTGCCCTCATCAACGAAGAGAACAGTAACGCGAGACACGTAAGGGAAGCGGAGGCCCAGGCCGTTTACGATTCCGTACTCTACAGCGCATGGAACTACGATTTCATGATCGCGAGAGCTATCGATAAGAACAAGGTCATCAACCGTTTCCTCGATAAGAGTTACGCTGCTCCTTACGATTACTACAGCGCATACCGTGAAGATGTTGCCAACTCCTTCTTCGAGTCACTGGCAGGACTTCGAAGTGATAAGATCGTAATCTACGCCGACAACCCTACTATCCTGAACGGCGGTTACTTTAGGCCTTTAAGTTCCGCAGAGGGTGAAGAGTGGTACAAGAGATTCGTCGAGCTTAATACCGATGAAGCACTTCTTGTTTTCTACGACAGATCCGAGCGTTTTCTGGAACAGAAAAAGTTCATGTATGTTAAGCGCATGACGGAGATCAAATCCTCCAAAGAGAAGATAATCACCATCACCAATACCTACAGCAGCATGATGAACGCTTTGGACGGCATCCCTACAAGCGGCGATGCGATCTATGTCGTAACCAATAAATATGTCCCGATCTCGAACCGCGGTGACAATGTCATCTATAGCGACATCAAGGACAGGATCGAGCGCGGCAGGAACATGACCGTCAAGGAAGGAAGCCTCAACAACACTGACTTTAAGATCTACGTTTTCAGTGACGAGGTCATGGTACTTTCCGTCATCAGGAACAATTCCAGATTCCTCTTGCCGCTCATTCTCTTAACGCTCCTTCTTCCTCTTCTTGTCATGAAGCTTATCGAAAATTCTATCCTTCGAAGGATCAACCAGCTGCAGGACGCTTTCGTCGGCAACAGATCCCAGACCTTCAGGACCATCGAGGACATTGACGGTAATGATGAGATAGCATCTCTCATGATCAACTACAACAACATGGTAAGACTCAATAACGAACTTACCAATACCATCTACAAAGAAAAACTCAAGGACCAGCAGAACCATATCGCCCGTAAGAACGCGGAACTTCTTGCCCTCCAGAGCCAGATCAATCCGCACTTCCTCTTTAACGCCCTCGAGAGCATAAGAATGCACAGTATCCTCAAGGGTGAGGACGAGACTGCGGAGATGGTAGAAAAGCTCGCAGTCATGGAACGTCAGAACGTTGACTGGCAGCACGACTCCGTAACGGTAGGCGAGGAGACCGAGTTCATCAAGGCATATCTCCAGCTCCAGAGTTACCGTTTCGGCGACCGTCTCACATTCGATATCGATATCGCAGAAGGATGCGAGAACTATCTCATCCCTAAGCTCACCCTGGTTACATTCGTCGAGAATGCCTGCGTTCACGGTATCGAGTCCAAGTCCTCCCAGGGCTGGATCTTTGTAAGAGTTTATCCGGATGATAATAATGAATATTTATATATAGAAGTAGAAGATACCGGTGACGGAATGAGCGAGGCCGAAGTCCAGAAACTCTCAAAGAGGATGAATTCCGTTACCATCGACACGATCAAGCAGG
>CADCQX010000181.1 GCA_902803695.1 Oscillospiraceae bacterium | reverse complement strand
TCCAATGCTATCCCTCTTTCCGGTTTTGAGAGCTTGCCGGCAACTTACCAGATCATCAAAGAGATGTACCGTCAGATCCCTGACCTCTCATTCTCCAATGGTAAGTTCATGATCATCTCCCCTGATGAAGGCGGTATCTCCAGAGCTATGTACTTTGCTTCCATCCTCGGTGTTCCTCTCGGAACTTTCTATAAGAGACGTGACTACACCAAGGTCGTAAACGGAAGAAACCCTATCATCGCTCATGAGTTCCTCGGTGATTCAGTACAGGATATGGATATCCTTATCGTTGACGATATGATCTCATCCGGTGATTCAATGCTCGATATTGCTAAGGAGATGAAGGACAGAGGTGCCAGAAATGTATACTGTGCAGTTACTTTCGGTCTCTTCACAGAAGGTATCGATCACTTCTCCAAGGCTTATGAGGAAGGCATCATCAATAAGGTCTTTGCAACAAACCTCGTTTACAGAAGACCTGAACTTCTCGAAGCACCTTGGTTTGCAGATGTTAATATGAGTAAATTCGTCGCATTGCTTATAGATGCCATCAACCATGACTCTTCCCTGTCAAACCTTATCAATCCTACAGAGAAGATCAAGAAGCTCCTTCGCGAAAAAGGCGAAAAGATCGAAGGCATCAACAACTGATTTCATATTTCCTGAAGATATCAAAGAGCGGTACAGAAACCTGTACCGCTCTTTTCTATGCACTTTTACAGGGACATAATCATAACGAACTATTTAAATAATTCAATCTAATGATATTATATTAAAAGTATTATTTAAGAGGTAACCATGGCACAGCAAAAAAAGACAACCGCAAAGAAGAAGCCTGCACCGAAAACAGCCGCTAAGCCGAAGACTCAAGCTCCTAAGCAGACTGAGCCTAAGAGCACTGCTGCGGACTATTTTCACGCTTTTTCGAAGAGCAGATTCTTTAAGCCTGTTGTTGCCGTACTCATCGTACTAGTGGTCATCGGCCTGGATTTTCTTATCTCATGGAACAATTTCGACAGATTCTTCAAGATCCTAGGAATTGAGATCCTGATAACAGCCGTTATCCTCGTGCTCAAACTCGCACTTACTTCAAATAAGCCTGAGACTAAGGTTAACAAGGAAAACGAAGAATATGCCCCTTGACGGAATAACCTGTAAGCTTCTGGCCGACGAACTAAATAATGATCTTCAGGGAACAAGGATAGACAAGATCTTCCAGCCTGATAAATATACGCTTTTTTTCCATATAAGGACCTCATCAGGCAACAAAAAGCTCCTGATATCATACGATCCGACATCACAAAGAGTTCACTTTACCGACACCAACAGAGAAAATCCAATGATGCCGCCTTCTTTTTGTATGCTTCTTCGAAAATACATGCAGGGCGCCAAGATATCATCTATCTCCTGTCCTGACTACGAGCGTATCATAGAGATCTCGTTCCTTACGATCGATGAGCTTCATGACACCAAGAGCATGCGCCTCATTATAGAATTGATGGGCAGATACAGCAACCTCATTCTTGTAAATTCCCAAAACAGGATCATCGACAGTGCGATCCACGTAGACTTCAGTATAAGCAGAGTCCGTGAGGTCATGCCTGCCAGAACTTATGAATATCCGCCTTCACAGGATAAGCTGAATGTAGAAAAAACACTCGAGATATTAAGCGATAACAAGCTTCCGATTATGGAAAGCGAACTCGGAAGACCTATCAACAAGGCACTTCTCAACTCGATCAAGGGTCTTTCCCCTCTTCTTGTCAATCAGATCATCGATGCTTCAGGTCTTGATGATAAAGTTCCTGCCAAGAATCTGTCGGAAGACGAGATCGGTTCGCTTATCAAGCAGCTTACATCCTTCTGTACTTCCGTAACTGATAAGACTTACAAGCCTTCCGTTGCTTTTGCAGGAAAGAACGAAGCTCAGGACTACAGTTTCTGTGAACTCAAAGGATACGAAGATATTAAGATTCGCTCTTCCATCTCCGAAGTCATTGACGAATATTATTTGGCAAAGTTATCAAACATCGACTTTGAGAACAAGAGGAGTTCGCTTCTTTCCATCGTTAACAATGCCCTTGTTCACGCTACCAAAAAGTACGAGATCCACAAGGAAGATTATGACGAAGGCCAGATGGCTGAGGAATACAAGCAGAAAGGCGATATTATCCTCTGCTACGCATACATGATCAAGGACAAGGATGATCATATCGTATGCAAGAACATCTATGACGAGCTGGAGCGCGATATAAACATCTCTTTGAATCCTGCTCTCAACGCTTCCGACAACGCTCAGGAGTATTTCAAACGTTTTCGAAAAGCAAAGAGAAAGGCCGAGCTTTCAAAGGAGTATATAAAGGACGACAAACTCGCCATAGACTATTTGAGATCACTTAAGACTGCTATCAACGCTGCTACCACACGCGAGGATATCGAAGCCTGCGAAGTCGAAG
>CADCQX010000180.1 GCA_902803695.1 Oscillospiraceae bacterium | reverse complement strand
TTTCGAAGTATTTGAAGTTGATAAGTGGTTGAACGATAGACTCAACTGCGAAGCCACAAAATACATGCTCCTTAACACAGCGTTGCCTACTGAAAACGAGCTCGAAGGTGTTATTAGGAATGCGAACTATAGTCTTATTAAGAGAAGCGGTTTTGTTGCTTCCTCTGGGTATTCTGATACGTGGCAGCGCAAGAAAGATCTGGTAATGTTTCAATCAGGCTCATGTTTTGACAGAAGATTTGAAGGCGATGTATATGACGTTTCTGACAATACAGGGAGTCACCCTGTTTTCAGATCCGGCAAGCCTATGTTTATGAGGATAAGCTGATGAAAGACTATTTGAAAGTATACAAGGCAAAGATAATTGTCATGTCGCCTACGTTTGTCGGAAGCGGTAAAGATATCAGCAAAAAGGAATACCGACTGTCTGAGGATGGAGAAAAGGTCATAATCTATGACCCTGCCAAGTTCTATAAGTTAATGCAGAAAGCCGGAAAAGATTCTCAGTATGAGATCTTCCTGATGAACGACAGCAGGAATGATCTTGAAACCTGGATGCGGGATAACAGAATTGCTTTTTCGAGCGTTAATGATGCTGTCCGCTATACTGTGGCTTGCGGAGATAGAATGGAGGAAGGAAAGAGCAAAGTTCAGATCATGGAGTTTGCAAAAGATCCATATGGTTTGCCATATGTTTCAGGTTCAAGCATAAAGGGTATGTTGAGAACGATACTCCTTGGATTTGAGATTAAACAAAATCCTGAGAAGTATAGGCAAGAAGCAGAACAGATAAAGAGATTCCATACTGACAGGCCTGATAGAAAGGCTTACAGAAAAGAGACAAACAATATAGAAATCAATACTTTCAATACACTTGAAAGAGAAGACATAAAAAAAGAGAATGCGGTAAATGATAACTTGCAAGGACTGATAATTAGTGACAGTAAGCCTTTGAGACTTGCGGACCTCGTATTGTGCCAGAAGGTTGAGTATCACACGAACAATGAGGAGAAATCTCTGAATATCTTGCGTGAGTGCCTGCGTTCCGGAACTAAAATTGAGTTTACTATTACGATCGATACCCAAGTATGTCCATATGATGCCGACAAGACCATGGAAGCAATTAAGGTTTTCAACGATATGTATTACGATTGCTTTCTCAGTAAGTTCAATTCAAAGAAGAGACCTCCGGATACAGTCTATCTTGGTGGTGGAGCGGGTTTTGTATCAAAGACGGTTATCTATTCGCTTTTTGGAGCTGATGAAGGTGTAACAGTTGCGGAAAATGTATTTAGAAACACATTGCCGCAAAGCGTGTTTAATAGTCATGGCCACAGAAACGATTCCAGATATGGAGTGTCGCCTCATATACTTAAGTGTACTAAGAAGGATGGAAAACGGTTCCAGATGGGCATGTGTCAGTTCGTTATCGAAGGTGTATAGAGGAGAAAAACATGAGTAAAGTATTCCTATTCTCGCCTGTTGGCGGGACAGATCCGGTATCAAACAGTAACGGACATGATGGAGCGATGATCCATTGCTGCCGTGTTTATAAACCAGATGTGGTTTATATGTATATGTCAAAATATACTCTTGAAATGGAATCAGAGGATAATCGTTATACTTATTGTCTGTCAGAACTGTATAAGTCGTTTGGAAAGGCACTTGATTATAAGATGATTGAGCGTCCTGACTTAGTTGAAGTACAGGAATTTGATTTCTTCTATGATGATTTTAAAGAAGAGATCCAAAAAATATCAAGGACGATGTCAGAAGAAGATTTTCTGCTTTTGAACACTTCATCCGGTACACCTGCAATGAAGAGTGCACTTGTTGTGTTGGCAACTTTGGGTGATATCGATGGACGCCTTATACAGGTTTCAACCCCTGAGAAAACGATTAACAAACATGATCACGACAATTACGATGTTAGATTTTTGTGGGAGTACAATCCGGACAATACTGAAGGATATGTAAACAGATGCAAGGAAATAACCTGTCCTTCTATAGTCAGGTTAAAGAACGAGGAGATGATAAAACAATTCCTGGATTCATATGATTATAGTGCGGCTTTGAATGTTGCACGTAATATGAATACTGAAGATACGAAAAACTACATTCGTTTGTTGGAGT
>CADCQX010000179.1 GCA_902803695.1 Oscillospiraceae bacterium | reverse complement strand
ATAAAAGTACATGTAAGTTATGATGCAGATCTTAATGTCATCGATATTTATGTGGAATATACGATCGATACTTTGTTTGGTGATATCGAACGGACGCATTATTCTGCAATCCCGTTTTACGGCATATACAATTCATTGATCGAACGTATTGACTATGAATCTTCTGATGAGGAAGATGAAACAGACCCGTGGGGAATGGGCAATTTTGACCGTGGCAAGTATTTTGAAGAGAAATATGGTTCTAATCTTCCACATGTATTTCCAACGATCAATAAGTTTGAGGACGGTAACTGTGAGAGCATAATGAGTATTGATCTTACAAAAGATACCTATCAGTCTGATTCCAGGATAGAAGAGAGGATAAATGAGAAGATCTCGGATCTTAACGAATTTAACGGAGCTAACGTAAGCATTAACGGGGAAACATACGTGATTGAAGAAGATGAGATCGTATCCAAGACACTGACTATCATAATTCCAGAAAATTCGCCGCAATCCAGGGTGGAGAGCCTGGAAAACGCTGTAAATACGTTAAATACAAATAAAATAATTATTAATATTATTAAAGATAACACCTCTAATTGAAAAAAACATTTCACTTTTACATATTAAAGTGATACACTAATTTGTGCTATTTTGATAATTGGGTTATCATAGTATAGATTTTTTTGTGGAGGTAAGCTTGCTTGAAATCTAATTCGACCGTCAGACGCCCATCCTTGGTTGATTCGGGAAACGGAAGCAGTTCCGATTCTAAATCAGTAGGAGAGACACTTCGTAAGGCAAAAAGAGATCTTTTCTTCCGTCGTTGTCTTGTAGGCATCTTTCTCGTATTGGTCATTACATTTGTCGCTGCATTGTTCATTCTCGGATATGTAAGCGATTTCATTGATTTCATCATTGCCTGGGTAGAATAAAGATGAACGATAAGATCAGAGATCCATATATTGATATCTTTTATGATGCCATCCTTTCACTTAAGGATCGTAAAGAGTGTGATAACTTCTTTGAGGATATTTGTACTATCTCAGAGATCAAATCTATGGCTCAACGTCTTCAAATAGCTGTTTTGCTTAATGAAGGTAAAACTTATACAGAGATCATCGACGAGACAAAGGTCAGTACAGCTACTATTTCCAGAGTAAATAAGTGCCTGGAATATGGTGCTGACGGCTACAAAACGGTTTTATCGAGGATTTCTCCTGAAATAGAAAATAAATAATACGAGGTGTGGAGATGGGAATTATTTCTTCTATATTCGGTACTCACAGTGATCACGAGATCAAAAGGATCATGCCGACAGTTAACAAGGTAATGGATCTTGATGAGAGTTTCCAGAAACTTACTGATGAAGAATTGGTAGGAATGACACAGAAGTTGAAGGACAGGCTTGCTAACGGCGAGACTTTGGATGATATTCTACCTGAAGCTTTTGCTACAGTAAGAGAAGCTGCTTCCAGAGTTTTGGGTATCAAGCATTATAAAGTTCAGGTTATTGGTGGTATGATCCTTCACCAGGGACGTATTGCCGAGATGAAGACCGGTGAAGGTAAGACACTCGTTGCTACCTTGCCTGTTTACCTCAATGCTTTGACTGGTAAAGGCGTTCACGTTGTAACCGTCAACGACTACCTTGCTAAACGTGATAGTGAGTGGATGGGTAAGATCTATAAGTTCCTTGGCCTTTCAGTCGGACTTATTATCCACGATATTCCTACAAATGAACGTAAGGGAATGTATGCATGTGATATCGTTTACGGAACAAATAACGAATTCGGATTTGACTACCTCCGTGATAACATGGTTGTCCGTAAGGATCAGATCGCTCAGAGAGAACTTAATTATGCCATCGTCGACGAGGTTGATAGTATCTTGATCGATGAAGCAAGAACACCTCTTATCATTTCCGGTAGAGGAACAGAATCTTCTGACCTTTATCAGAAAGCTGATGATTTTGTAAAGACACTTAAGAGATACACAGTAGTTGAGACTGACGATAAGGTCGATATGGACGAGATCGTTGGTGACTGTGACTATGTTGTCGATGAGAAGGCAAGTACTTCTGTTCTTACTGCTAACGGTGTCCGTAAGGCAGAGAAGTTCTTTAATGTATCGAACCTTTCAGATCCTGATAACTTCAATTTGCAGCACTATGTTAATAACGCTCTTCGTGCTCATGGTAACTACAACAAGGATCAGCAGTATGTAGTTATGGATGGTGAAGTTATCATCGTTGATGACTTTACAGGTCGTTTGATGCCTGGTCGTCGTTATAGTGACGGTCTCCATCAGTCTATTGAAGCAAAAGAAGGCGTTAAGGTTGCTAACGAGAACAAGACTCTTGCTACGATTACATTCCAGAACTTCTTCCGTATGTACTCAAAGATCGCAGGAATGACAGGTACTGCTTACACAGAGGAAGCCGAGTTCAGAGCTATCTACGGTCTTGATGTTATCCAGATCCCGACAAACAGACCTATTGCCCGTGTAGACGAGCATGATGCAGTATTTAAGACACAGAATGGTAAGTATCAGGCAGTTCTTAAAGCAGTTATTGATGCTCATAAGACAGGTCAACCTGTACTTGTCGGTACTGTTAACGTTGATAAGTCCGAGTTCTTGAGCAAGATGTTTACAAGAGCCGGTATTAAGCATAACGTATTGAATGCTAAAAACCATATGAGAGAAGCTGAGATCGTTGCTCAGGCAGGACGTAAGGGTGCCGTTACGATCGCTACTAACATGGCTGGTCGTGGTACCGATATTCTTCTCGGCGGTAACGCAGAGTTCATGGCAAAGCAGGAAATGCGTAAGCTCGGATACTCTGATGAGTTGATCGAAGCATCAAATGCTCATAACGAGACCAGTGATGAAGTTATTATTGAAGCAAGACAGCGTTTCTCTGCTCTTAAGGATAAGTTTGCTAAGGATATTGCTCCTGAGGCTGAAGAGGTTAGAAAGGCCGGCGGTCTTTTCATCGTAGGTACTGAAAGACATGAGTCCAGACGTATCGATAACCAGCTCAGAGGCCGTTCCGGTCGTCAGGGTGACCCGGGACGCACGAAGTTCTTCCTGGCACTGGATGACGATCTGATGCGTCTGTTCGGTGGTGAACGTGCCAATGCTGCATTTGAAACACT
>CADCQX010000178.1 GCA_902803695.1 Oscillospiraceae bacterium | reverse complement strand
CCGGCCTCATAGTCGACGGGGGATCTTTTACTGATATCTTTTCCATTTGCTGTTAACTGTCTGACATCCGGCAGGATAGTCTCCCGGGAAAAATCTTTTACGTTTCCATACATCACCGCAGAGTTTGCATTTATATGTGTTTGTGATAAAGCCGGAACTCTTTTTCAAAAAGGGACATCTGTTGAGAGTGTGCGAGAACTTATAGTACTCTATCATGGTTCCTGCGTATGCATTCGCTATGATCAGTTTCTCGCATTCACACTTGATGTACGTTGATTTGATACAACCGTCTATGACAGTGATGATCGGGTCGCCGTTATCATCAAATCTTATATCTTCACCATAATGCATTCCCTCGCCATCCACAAAGGCAACCGGATACTGGATGGTACTCTGTTCCTTGGGCTTCTTCACTTCGCGTCCGTAGAACTTCAAAAATGGAATTATCTCATCAACCGTAAGTGGCGTCACTCCGTCCCATTTAATGCTTCTCCCATTTACAAAAACGATCTGATCGGGATCAGAGACCAGTACTACCAGCCGGCCGTTATAATCCACTGCTCTCTCATACATCTTCAGTCTGTATTCCATATTACAGCTCCAATCCCCATCGCTTGATAAGACATTCATATTCCGGCTTCAAGACCGGAGCGATCTTCTCTGTTTTCTCCAAGCAGGTTCTCATAAACTCAGCTGCCTTCTCCTTTTCACCGAGCAGAAGTTCAAGCTCAGCATTGATAGCATATTTGGTCGGATAATATTCAGCGAATTTATTATCGTACTTAAGCATCCTGTCAGCGACTTCCTTCGCCTTCTCATATTCACAGACAGACAGCAGATAATAGAACTCGAGACTATCAAGTATCACCGCCTGGAAATCTTTCTTATCAGGCTTCTCGAAAATATTCTTCGCCTCATCATAGATCTTTTTTATGCCTTCACGATCCTTCAGCGAATACAGTGTATAGATCTTTACCGTGAAATATGTAAGTACGGATAAGCCGTTATCAATGAACATGATGCTTTTGCTTCTTATCTCATTCTCATCGATCAGCTGCAGATACTTCATTGCTCTGTCAAAATCCCCGATCATATTAAAATGATCTGCAGGTAGCAATACAAAATCCTTGAAATAAGTGATCCCGATCGGCTTAACATTAACGTGCTCATTTATCGCCTGATCCGCCATGGAGAGCATCTTCTCACTGACACCGTTCACCCTGAATTCATTCATGTATTCCTGATGGAGTTTAGCCATCGGATCGCGCTTCTCTTTTGACATCAATACCTTAAATATAACAAGAGCTATCAAAGCGGAGAGCACTACCATTACAGGAATAAGGATCAGAAGCGACGCGCCTGTGAGCTGATGGATCAGGATCGCCAGCATTACCGCAAAAGCGAGCACGATCAAAAACAGTAACCCGTATGTATAAACAAACACATTCTTCATTTCCCATATCCCCTATTCCATAAAGCGATGAATGTTTATATTATATGCTCATAATTATTCTTCGCAAATTTCTCCAGAGTTTCCTTCTCCATTCGGATAATCTGTACCATCCTGTCTATCGCGCAGACCTCGATATACGAGACATCATCCTTGAGCATCAACTCCTTATTCGCGAGAGTTCCCTTCTCGTACTCATCCAGAAGTTTAGTCCTTATATTGATCTCCCGTTTCAATTCTTTCTTATCTAAAACACCCGAATACATTACGGCTAAACAGAACCATACCGAATCAAAATCCACTCTCTCAAAAAGCGCGCAGATAGTATCCTTCAATTCCTGTCGTCCTGACGCGGTTATGTGATAGATCGCCTTCTTATCGGACTCACCCGTATTCTCGATATAGTTCTTCTTCTCGAGTCTTATACATGTCTCATATAAAGTTGTGGCTCCTATCGGGAACCAGTATTTCATATTCATCTTCTCGATCATCTTAAGCATGTCATAAGCATTCATCTCGCCTTTGCTGAGCATTCCCATGATCACTATTGATGTTTTCGAAAGCATTCTTCTTATTCCTCCACTTCCCTGATAAGATCCAACCCGCTGATAAAACGAGGATCACTATCGCAATAGTAAACGACACCGGGTTCTTGATCTCATCACCTGCTTCTGATGATACCAAAACATCCCACAATGCGCCTACCCCCCAAAAGAGAGGAAAGATAATGAGCATGTTCTTTGTGATATAGAAAACGGAACTGTACATCAGTCCAACGAGAAACAGATGCAGGAACTCAGGCTGAAATCCCGCATGATGAAGCGAATAGAAGACCGAAGTCAAAAGAACCGCAGGAATGATGCCGAACGCTTTTTCGAAAGACATCCTGAGGAAACCGTAGATGAATGTCATCTCAAAAATACCGGCTACGATGATGTATGTGGCGCCGTACAGGTTCTTCACTGAAAGCACATTCTCCGGCACCTGATCCTTCAGGAAGATCGCCAGAAGTCCTGCCGCCAGCACGATGTCTATTATGATGCTCGGAACGATCTTGCGTCTTGTAAAACCCAGTTCCTCCAGAACTTTGGTCCCGTTTTTCCCGACATAGAACGACACAAATACCACGCCCAGACCGAAGATCATGAGAAGGTCTCTGAGCACGAATGAGATGACCGTATCTCTAACGGAATCGCCTCCGAACGGGATCATCAAGAAACTTAAGGCTATCATCACAAGGCCCATGGACATGGACATTAGAGTTTCTTTATTGACGTTAAATCTGAATAGTTTATTCATTTATCTATCTCCTAACTTACTACGTATGCGTAGCAATAATATACTTCGTATACGTAGTAGTGTCAAGACATAATTT
>CADCQX010000177.1 GCA_902803695.1 Oscillospiraceae bacterium | reverse complement strand
GAACAAAAAAATATCTCGGATGAAGATCCGAGATATCAAATTATTAGCAATTAAATCTGTAGCCACAAGCGTGATATTTGATTTCACCTGCCTTTATGAGCGGTGACTCAAACGACGAAACATTTATCGCGTTAGGATACATTTGAGCTTCAAGACAGATACCGCCGTACTGTTCGTAAGGTGTATCGCCCTTCTGCTCGTTATACGGAGCGCCAAAGTGGAGATGGTTACCGCAGTAGATCTGAAGACCCGGAAGGTCCGTATATACTTCCATGATCCTTCCTGTAACTGTATCTGCAACACATGCAGCGAATGCATACTTTTCAGATGTTTTCGGATTATTAAGACAGAAGTTCTGATCAATTCCGAGAGAGTTACACGTTTGAGGATCATCAGTCGTAAGAGCCTTCTCGATAAGATCAGGATCCCTAAAATCAAAGATAGTTCCTTCAACAGGTTTGATTTCACCTTCAGGACAGTTGGACTCACCCTTGATCGTTATGTTATCAGCATCGATCATGAGGCTCTGGTCTTTAACAGATCCGCTGTCATGACCTCGAAGATTAAAGTACGAATGATTCGTCGGAGCAAAGATCGTATCCTTGTCCGAACAGCCTTTGTAAAGTATCAAAAGAGTCTTGTCTATGAGCCAGACATAAAGAACTTCAGTCTCAAGATTTCCGGGAAAACCGCAGGCTCCGTCAGGTGATGTATAACTGAAAAGGACTCCGTCGCCGTCAGCTTTGGAAATGCCTTCTATTCCAGAATCGGAGATCATCTTATCAGCCTCTTCTTTGGAAATGACCTTACCATCCCAGAAAACATTCTGATACGAGGGATTACCGCCGTGAAGGTTATTACCGCTGTCGTTATCAGGAACCTTATATTCAACACCGTTCAGAGTAAACTTAGCTCCCTGAATACGGTTGGCACTTCTTCCTACAACAGATCCGTGATTGGCACCTGAAGCCATATAATGATCCAGATCTTTAAGACCAAGCATGATATCTGCCTTGGCACCGTTCGTATCAGGCACGAAAAGTTTCTCTATAAGAGCTCCATAGTTAAGAAGCTGCGCTTCACAACCGAAAGAACTCTTCATTGAATAACGGTGTGAAATGCCCTCATATTTTGAACCGTCTGCCTTAAGCAGATAGTCTGTTATACAAACTGTCATTGATGTTATCTCCTTTTTTGTTAATCCTGATCGCTTGAAGTTGCAGGTTCATATGACCTGGTCTCAACTTCTATATACCTGTCGGCAACTGCATTTTTCGCCAGTTGAATAAGTTCTTCCTGGCTGTCATGCTTCTCTTTACCGCGAAGATCAAGTTTATGATATGTTCCGTCAGAGCTTAAGATATGAGCTCTTACAGTGTCATTAAGTTCAACTTCCAAGATTTCCATAACACGACGGCGGCAGTCCTCATCCTCGATTGGGAACATGAGCTCGACTCGTCTGTTAAGATTTCTCGGCATCCAGTCAGCTGATGCGAGATAGAGGTCTTCGTGACCTTCATTAAGGAAGTAGAATATTCTCGAATGCTCAAGGAAACGTCCGGTAATGGAACGAACTGAGATATTCTCCGACATCTTTGGAACACCCGGCCTTAAGCAGCAGATACCTCGAACGATGAGATCGATCTTAACGCCTGCGTTAGATGCGGCATAAAGTTCTTCGATAACTTCATCATCAACGAGAGAATTGATCTTGGCTACGATCCTGGCTTCCTTACCATCAGTAGCATTTTGAGCCTCACGTCTGATCTTCTTGATGAAATACGGTTTCATCTCAATAGGTGCAGGAATAAGTCTGTGCCAATGCTGAGGAATGGAGAAACCTGAAAGCATGTTAAAGAACTCGGAAGCATCTTCACCAAAACTCTCAGAAGCCGTAAACAATCCAACGTCCGTATAGATCCTTGCGGTTATATCGTTATAGTTACCTGTAGCAAGATGCAGATAACGTCTGATGCCGTCCTCTTCTTTTCGAACGACAAGAGTGATCTTACTGTGAGTCTTAAGACCGACGATACCGTAGATTACGTGGCAGCCTGCTTTCTCAAGCATCTTTGCCCAGTTGATATTGTTCTCCTCATCGAATCTCGCCTTAAGTTCGACAAGTACCATGACCTGCTTACCGTTTTTGGCTGCTTCAAGAAGCGACTGAATGATCGGTGATCTTGAAGATACACGATACAAAGTCTGCTTGATCGCGAGGACATTCGGATCGATAGCAGCCTGATGGACAAATTCCAGTACAGGATCAAATGACTCATAAGGATGATGAACAATCCTGTCTTTTTCCTTTATCTGCTCGAAAATGTTATCCAGATCGGAATCAAACATTGATGCCTCAGCAGGAGTATGGTGCGGATAGCAAAGATCCGGATGGTCATCTTCAAGACTTCCGTATACCTTCATAAGGAACGTAAGATCGATAGGACCGTTTACACTGAAGATATCATCTTCGCTTATGGCAAGTTCTGTAGTAATGAATTCGAGGATATCCGAATCAACATCCTCCTCGACTTCTAGTCTGATGATCTCACCGAAACGGCGCTTTCTAACCTGCTCCTCGATCTCTTTCAAAAGATCCTCGGCCTCATCCTCATCGATATCAAGATCGGCATTTCTCATAACTCTGTAACAAGCAGAAGCGAGAACCTTCTGACCGTTAAAGAGCATATCCAGATTCGCCTGGATGATCTTCTCAACAGGAACGAAAACAGTTGAGTCACCCTTCTTGATCATGTACATTCTCGGAACTACCGTAGGAATCTGCAATGTAGCAAAGTTAGCTTCAGGTTCATCACCTTCAGTTACGCCAGCTGTTCCATATTCACCGGATACCAGTGACTTACTTTTACTGTCGAGCATGACACAGAGGTTGAGCATCCTGTTATAGATCAACGGCAAAGGCCTTGATGAATCAACACCCATTGGTGTAAGTATCGGATAAAGAACATTCTTAAAGTAGAAATCACAGATCTCCTGATCTTCATCTTCAAGCTCATCATAATCGAGGATATGGATATCGTTCTGCTTAAGCTGAGGAACAATGGATCTGGTATAAGTCGAGTACATTACCGACATGGATTCACGGGTCTTCTGATCGATAGCCGTAAGCTGCTCGGTTACAGTCATTCCCGCAACATCCTTCTCGGTAAAGTCGATACTTCTCATATCACGTAAAGATGCAACACGGACGATATAGAACTCATCGAGATTAGATGCCGTGATCGACAGGAACTTGATCCTCTCGAGAAGCGGATTTTTAACATCTCTGGCTTCATGAAGGATCCTGTCGTTAAACTCGAGCCATGACAGTTCTCTGTTAAAGAAACGCTCGGATTTTGATTTAGGCAAAGATGTTCTGTTCTTTTTCTTGCTCTTTATCTTTTTCGATGTCTTCTTATCTGCCATGGTCATACCTGCCTTCTGATCTTAAGTATTGCCTTTATTCCAATGACCTCTTCGAAAAGGTCACTTCTGTGATCGAAGGACCACTTCTCAAAGGAGCAGTCATTCGTGGTATTACAGATTATATTGAGCTCATCTCCCTGGAGGTGAACATTGAACTTGCTTATCTTCTGTCTGTGAGAACTGTCCATAGCATCAGCTATACGAAGGATAGCCGTAAGCTTGGATATGAGGACCTTCTTATCGGAAGGAAGATTACCGTAATACGGATCTTCATAAGGGTTCTCACGCGGATAGAGCTTAACGACAAGACCGACGATATCAAGTTCGTTATTATCAAGACCGATAAGTTCCGTGTAATTGATAAGGAAATGTGCTGCATCGTTATGGCTCTTTGCCTGAACGAACTTACCGACTTCGTGTAGTATTGCAGACAACTGAAGAAGGAATCTCTCGCGAGGCTTTAATCCCGTATACTTAACGGAAGCATCAAAGATCTCCAACGCAGCCTTCTCTACGAACTCGATGTGCTTTTTATCTGTCCTGTATCTTTTCGCAATATTTCTGGCACCTGAGATAAGATCCGACAAAGGATCGATCGCAGGCTTATATTCCATATTCTTGACCGCATAACTGTAGATGACACCATCCGACAAAGAAGCCGTCGGGAAATATATCTCGTTAAGGCCCGTATATTCAAGCATATTCTTAACGATAAGAGCTGCCGGCAACAGCAATGGAGCAATACTGGACGGAATCGAATCATTAAGAGTAAGGTCAGTAGGTCTTGTGTGAAGAAGATATTCGTATACCTTCATGAATTCTTTCTTACTGAGGATTACACAATCCGAGAAACCTTTGCCTGCGAGGCGCTTGATAAATCCGGTTTCACCGCCGAAAGCGATAAGGCTCTTATATGTAATACCCTTAGGCTCAACGGCATGATAATCATCAAGATCCTGAGCTATGAATTCCTCGAGAACATCTTCATAGTGAGTAGTCTTCTTCTGAAGATCCGAGAGCATCTCGGAAATACGAAGGGATCCCAAAACGGTATTCTGACTGAATATGAATTCGGACTTATCGTAAACGGTTGCCTGCATGGAGCCCGCACCGATATCAAGCATCATGGTTCCCTGCTCAACTATATCCTTGAAGTCAGGCATAGTCTCTTTAACAGCGATATTCTGATAGAACCTCTCCATCGAGTTATCCAAAACATCAACCCTGAAGCCTGTCTTGATCTTGATCTGTTCCAAAACAACTTCACGGTTTTTGGCATCACGAAGAGCAGACGTTGCTACGCAAAAGATCCTGGATACTTTGTATTCCCTGCACTTGACCTCAAAACTGTTAAGGCAGTCGCAGATAGCGTTTATCTGCTCAGTCTGCAATGCTTTCGTTCTGAAAGCCTGTGTTCCGAGCGATATGTATTTCCTGATCGTCTCGATCTCCTTAGGGCGTTTTTTCTGCCCAAGCTCAAAGATCTTCAGCCTCGCGGTAAGCGAACCGATGTCGATCACCGCCACCAATTTCTTTGCCATAATAATTGCCTCACAAAGACTCGATAACTGCGGAAGTCATCTCCTCTGTAGTTACGAGCTTACCTTCTCCCTTAAAG
>CADCQX010000176.1 GCA_902803695.1 Oscillospiraceae bacterium | reverse complement strand
TTGAACGGTTGTGAGCTCGGAGGCGGTTCTATCCGTATCCATAACAGAGATCTCCAGATGAGAGTATTCAAGGCTCTCGGATTTACGGAAGAAAGAGCACAGGAACAGTTCGGATTCCTTCTCGATGCATTCACATACGGTGTTCCACCGCACGGCGGTCTCGCATATGGTCTTGACCGTATGGTTATGCTTATGGCTAACTGCCAGAGCATCAGAGAAGTTATCGCTTTCCCTAAGGTACAGAACTCTTCAGACCTTATGACTGAAGCACCGGCACCTGTTGAGGAACAGCAGCTCAAGGATCTCGGTATCGAGGTAAGTGAGACTGTTCATGAGAGCGATATCGATGACGAAGCAGTTTTCGATTAATAAAGGAAAGATGAAAGGGTAGACTAAATGAAATCAGCAGAAGAAAGAAAGAACGAGAGAGAAGCACTCCTTAGGCTCAGCGAACAGGCTAACGAGCTTAGCGAGAAGAACAGCACAGAATTGAATACTGACTCTGATATTGAAGAGGAAGAGGAGACTTCTGAAAGACGTCCTACTGTTTTCATGGATGAACCCGAGGAAGAACAGGGAAATGAGAAAAAGGAAGAACTTCCTTCCTGGGAAACAAAGACGGATACCGAGAAGGTTGTCTTCAACGGTCTAGGCTGGTTGAAGTCGATCTGTATCGGTGTTTTGATCGGTGTTTTCCTTGTAGTTTTCGTAATTCAGAGAAGTAACGTTTACGGATCTTCGATGAATCCGACTCTTCACGAGGGAGATGTTATCTTCGCAGAAAAAATATCGACATATTTCGATAATTTTGACAGAGGCGATATCGTTATCCTCGACGGTACCAATATGGAAGGATATGACCACGATGAGTATCTCGTTAAGCGTGTTGTAGGTCTTCCCGGTGAGACAATAAAGATCGAGAACGGAAGAGTATACATAAAGAAAAAGGATGCTCTTCAGTTCGAGGAATTGAACGAAGATTACCTGCCGCAGGGAACTATCACTACAGTTTCCGGTATGGGTCTGACTAAAGGTTATAACGAGATCACATTATCTTCCGATGAGTATTTCTGTATGGGAGATAACCGTATGGTAAGTAATGACAGTCGTAATCTCGGACCTTTTTCTTCAGACAGGATCAAGGGTATTGCACTTGTCAGAGTATATCCGTTCAGTGCGATCGGAAAAGTAAAATGATCTGAGGTAAGGAACAGTAATTTATGAACAGACAGGATCTTATACGTAATTTTTGTATTATTGCGCATATCGATCACGGTAAGTCTACGCTTGCCGACCGCCTAATCGAACATACAGGTGTTAAAGAGAAGCGAGAGATGCAGTCTCAGATCCTCGATAACATGGCGATCGAGCGTGAGCGCGGAATAACAATCAAAGCTCAGGCTACGAGAATGAGCTACAAAGCAAAAGACGGTAATACGTACATGCTCAATCTGATAGACACTCCAGGCCACGTTGACTTTAACTATGAGGTTTCAAGAAGCCTTGCTGCATGTGACGGTGCGGTTCTTATCGTTGATGCTGCCCAGGGTGTTGAGGCACAGACCCTTGCTAATGTTTATCTCGCAGTCGAGAATGACCTTGAGGTTTTGCCTGTTATAAACAAGATTGATCTTCCTTCGGCTCAGCCTGAGGTAGTTCGTAATGAGATAGAAGATGTTATCGGAATCGATGCATCATATGCACCTCTTATCTCGGCGAAGAATGATATCGGTATCGATGAAGTACTTGAGTCGATCATCGAATATCTTCCTGCACCATCGGGAGATGAGGATAAGCCTTTCAGGGCTTTGATCTTCGACTCAAAGTACGATTCATACAAAGGTGTTATCGTAAGCGTTCGAGTCAAAGAAGGCAGCGTCAAGATGGGTGACAAGATCCTCATGATGCATACCGGAAAAGAATTCCAGGTAACTGAGCTCGGTTATTTCCATCCGGGTGAATATGTTCCGTCTGATGAGCTTAAGGCAGGCGAAGTTGGTTATATCTGTGCATCCATCAAGAACGTACGTGACACGGCTCCGGGTGATACGGTAACTCTTGCCGAGAATCCTGCATCAGAGCCTTTGCTTGGTTACAAGGGAATACAGCAGATGGTATTCTGCGGACTTTATCCTGTAGACGGTGCAAAATACGGTGACCTTCGTGATGCTCTCGAAAAGCTCCGCTTAAACGATGCGGCTTTATCATTTGAAGCAGAGACATCCGCAGCATTGGGCTTCGGTTTCAGATGCGGTTTCCTGGGTCTTCTCCACTATGAAGTTATTCAGGAAAGATTGGAAAGAGAGTTTAATCTCGATCTCATAAGTACCGCTCCTTCGGTTATCTATAAGATACACAAGTTAGACGGAACAGTTATCAATATGGATAACCCGACTAACATGCCTGATCCATCGGAGATCGAATATATCGAAGAACCTATGGTAAAAGCCACGATAATGCTTCCTAAGGAATATGTCGGAAACATTATGGAAGTCTGTCAGGACAGACGCGGCGAATATAAAGATATGACATATATGGACGATGTAAGAGTCATGCTTCACTACAGGATGCCTCTTAACGAGATCATATACGACTTTTTCGATACATTGAAATCCAGAACAAGAGGTTATGCTTCCTTGGATTATGAAATGGACGGATACGACAGAAGCAGTCTTGTTAAGCTCGATATCCTTCTTAACGGCGATCCTGTTGATGCATTGTCATTTATCGTGCATAAGGATAAGGCATATGCAAGAGGCAGAAGAATGGCCGAGAAACTTAAGGAGAATATCCCGAGACAGCAGTTTGAAGTACCTATCCAGGCTTGTATCGGAGGTAAGATCATTGCCCGTGAGACGATCAAGGCATACCGTAAGGACGTCCTTGCCAAGTGTTACGGCGGTGATATTACACGTAAGAAGAAACTCCTCGAAAAACAGAAGGAAGGAAAGAAGAGAATGCGTCAGGTAGGCTCCATCGAGGTTCCTCAGGAAGCATTTATGAGCGTTCTCAAACTTGATAGCGAATGATAGAGATATTGCTTTATGCAGGATTATTGATACTTTGCTTTGTGATCTTGGTCAAAGGTGCAGATGTTTTGGTTGACGGAGCATCTGATGTAGCCAAGGCGCTTAAGATACCTTCGGTAATCATCGGACTTACCATCGTAGCTTTTGGAACAAGTGCTCCGGAAGCCGGTGTAAGTATTACATCTTCAGTACTCGGAATGGATAAACTTTCCATTTCAAATGTAGTAGGTTCCAACGCATTCAATCTTCTTGTTGTTGTCGGACTTTGTGCTGCTATAAGGGAATTTGCCGTTGATGAGGAGATACGTAAGAGAGACTATCCTCTCTGTATCTTGTTTTCAGCATTACTGATCTTCTTCGTAAGAGATCTTAAGATCACCAGGATAGAAGGTCTTATCCTTTTTGCTCTGATCCTGAGCTATGTAACATTCCTCATCATCCTGTCGGTTAAAAAATCTTCGGCTAAGACAGAGGAAGAGAATACAAAGGTATCGGGAAAACGCGTAGTCATAAGTCTTTTAAAGATCGTAATCTCAGTTGCTTGTATCTATTTAAGCTCGAGGGGAATTGTTAAGAGTTGTTCTTTCTTTGCGAAACTCTTTGGTGTATCTGATACGATCATAGGACTTACGGTAGTAGCATTCGGAACATCACTTCCTGAACTTGCTACATCAGTTGTCGCTTCTAAAAAAGGCGAAAACGGAATCGCTCTCGGAAATGTTGTAGGTTCGAATATATTCAATATCCTGTTTGTATTGGGTATCTCGAGTTCCATCAATCCGATTGGAAATCTGTCAAAGGGAAACCTCATAGATACTGTCATCTGTTTGGGTATAACCGCATTTTGTGGCTTGTTTGTATTCGCTTTCAAGAAATTTAAGCGAATTGATGGTATTATAATGTTGTTGATATATGCTGCTTATATGGCATTTATCTTTATGAGGGAATTCGGAGTCATAGTTTTATAATGGGGGTTATTATGAAAGGCTTAAAAGTTTTTGCAGTTATTGTCAGTTTGACGGTTGCTTCTGCATTTATATTTGCAGCCTGCGGATCAAAAGAGGCCAGTGAGACTTCTGACGTAACGGTAGTGATCGATACGGCTGCTTCTACACAGGGTTCTACTGAAGAGACAGTAGCTCCTTATGATGTTGAGAACAACGTTGAATTTGAAGAGGCTAAGCTCTTTGAAGTTAAGCAGGACGTTAAAGTTTATTCTGACGTATCTGCCACAGAAGAGGTTGATGAATATACCGAAGGTATGTGCATCCTCGGCGTATCAACAGACGGTCACTACATCATGCAGGATAACGGATATATTATCGATGCATCCTGCCTTGAGGAAGTAGAATAAGCAGATTATCCTTTTGTAATCGTATTATTGTGTTACAATAGTTAAGCTGTCTAGCGGATGTGGTGAAATTGGCAGACACGCTGGATTTAGGTTCCAGTACGAAAGTGTGCAGGTTCAAGTCCTGTCATCCGCACCACGATAACAACCCTGTATCTGATCGATACGGGGTTTTCTTTTTGCAATGATGTCATTATATGTGCGATGATGTTAATATAAAAATGCAGATCAGTACTTAAATAAGTTGAGAGAATATATGATAGTATCCTTCGAACACAATAATTTATCATGTGATAACCCGGATGAATTCGAGAAGGTTATTAAGCAGCTACTGTCCCTTGGATCAGCAGAGATATGGGTTTCTGAAAACGGTGACAGGGATGAGTATCCGTGCATGGGAATCTTAGTAAACTCAACAGGAGTTTCCTTGACTCATTTTGGTGAAGACGGAAGCTGCTATGCTTCGTGTGGCGAAGATCAAAAAGAAGGATTTGTCAGCTTTTGCGGTGGCCAATATGAGGTGCAAGCTTATCAGATCATCAATAAGGCTGATGCTCTGAAAGTGCTTATAGATTTTTATAAGGATAAAGGCCGTTCGGATTCGATCAAGTGGGATCAGTTGTACTAAGAAAGATGATAAGGAAAGTATTATGGATATATGATAAAAAGGATGCATCAGTTCCTGAATGGGTAGACCGTTTGATGGAACACTATTTCTAAAGTGATGACAGCAGCTGATGATGTAAAGAAAGGGAACAGATGAAGGTAATCATTCTTAACGGACCGATGGGCGTCGGCAAGACTACAGTCGGAAAGTATATCGCAGAGCATAATCCGGGAACCGCTTTTATTGATGGTGACTGGTGTATGGATATTCATCCGTTTGTCGGGAATAATGAAACCCGAGCTATGGCTGTTGATAATATTCTTTATATGATCGGAAATTACCAAAAGTGTTCCGAGTGCAGCATGGTCGTGCTGGTATGGTTGATGGATGATCCCAATGTAGTAAAACAGATCTCGGATGGAATTAAGAATCTTAATGCTCAACCGATGTTATATACGCTGATCTGCGGGCAGGAAGAATTAATAAGACGATGGGAAAAAGATACCCAATGTGAATGGAGGACTGATGAGTGGCTCAACATCAGCCTTAAGTCGTTTTCTTCTTTTGTTTCTATGGAAAACATTATCGACACAGACGGTTTGTCCGTTGAGCATATAGCAGAGATGATATCAGATCACATGCTATAATGAGCTTATCTTAGTTTGGCCTTTATTCTATGGTTGTTGATTATGAAATACGGTGAATCTACATTTGATATCTTGTATCTTACCTTCGCGATACTGACAGGAATTATTATCCTGATAAAACATCGCAACAAAAATGATGTCATTATGGGAACAGCTTCTCTTGTACTTGGTGTAGGTGATTCATTCCATCTTGTACCTCGAGTATTGAATTACTTCATTGACAGTGATTTCACGTGGCAATTGGGATTTGGTAAACTCGTTACTTCAATTACCATGACAGTCTTTTACATCCTTGTTTTTTTGCTATACAGGAATGTCTATCATAAGGACGATAAAAAAACCGGAAACATCGGAATTGCGATATATGTTCTCGCAGCTTTAAGGATAGCGTTGTGTCTTGCTCCGGGAAACAACTGGTTTACCGGTGAAGGATCCTTGCTTTGGGCAGTATTACGCAATCTGCCTTTCATAGTAATCGGAGGTATCGTAGTTTATCTTTATTTTACTGTTCGAAAAGAGGACAAGTGCTTAAGCAGATTGTGGCTTTATACAACACTGTCGTTCCTGTTTTATATTCCGGTTGCACTATTTGCATCTTTGCTTCCTATACTTGGGATGCTCATGCTGCCAAAGACGGTCTGCTATATCCTCATGTTGATCTTATTTATCAGGAAACAGAGGTTTGAAAAAGGAGAAACTTGAGATGAGTATCAGAACGAACTATGAGAAATGGTATGAAGGCGATGAGTACTACTGGGGGTTGGAACCAGGTGACTTTCTGAACGAACTTATAAGTTTCTGTCCTCCTTCCGGAAAAACCAGGGTTCTCGATATAGGTTGTGGTGAAGGAAAAGATGCAGTTTATATGGCGCAGAAGGGCTATGATGTTTCTGCTTTTGACCTTACGGACAACGGTATCAGAAAGACCGTTCGTCTGGCGTCTGAAAGAGATGTAAAGATCAACGCATATATCGATGATATCAATACTTTCGAGACTGACGAACAGTTTGACATAATCTATTCTACAGGTACAGTTCAGTACC
>CADCQX010000175.1 GCA_902803695.1 Oscillospiraceae bacterium | reverse complement strand
TTATCGAGTACGATACGAGCGGAACACACTTCTCTCATCACGACGCTGACGGTTCCATCATGTCCAGAGACGGAAAAGCATATCTTTATTGCTGTACCAATTATTTTGAGGATGAGGATACCGGATATGCATTCGGTGCTGAGCTTACCGAAGTAACGGTCTGGGTAAACGGAGCATATACACAGATCAGAGGCGTTGAGCTGTCACCTGACGGCAGCCTTGACTGGGAAGCATATAAGCAGAGGGAACTGTCGCCGGGAACACATCATTTCGCGCTGTTCTACTATGGAGATGCCCAGGCTTCCTCGAATGTGAATAATGTCCAGCCCGGCGACACATATCTTGGTGATATGTACATTACCGTAGGCGAATATCAGGATGAGACGGAGTTCTGGTTTGATATAGCAACACTTGCCGAGAGAGCAGGAGTAACTCCTTCCGAGGCAATGACAATAGACGTACAGTTTCACAGAGTCGGTAAAAAACTTCTTTCTGCATCCGGTGTTTCAACGGGTCCTGTAATCGTAATCGCTTTATCTGCTGTAGCAGCCGGTTCTTACTTCACTTATAGTAGAAGGAAGAAGGCCGAATGATATACATAATTGCTGCCGCCGCAATCGCATTGTGGTTATGGCTCCTTCACGTACTGCATAAGGCAGGACTCCGTTTTTGGAGATATCTTTTGGGTGCCTGCGGGCTGTTTCTGATATTCATGATCCTCATAAGACCATGGGCAGTTCTGCCTCTGGCCAGGCTGGTTGCCGCTGTTGCCGGAATCTTCGGCAAGGTAACGGAATATTACCAGGCATACTTCAGGTATGGCGTCATCTTCATCGATTCATTCCAGGGATCCATCACCGTTAACATCGACATGGAGTGTTCGGGAATCATCGAGATAGCAGCGTTCTTATCGCTCCTGACGTTCTACCAGGTCTATAACGTGCCCGAGAGGATCTATGTGGGAATAATCGGAACGCTTTATACGCTGCTCTCAAATGCGCTGAGAATAAGCGTCATATGCACCATGATCCATTTCCTTGGAACGGATTATTACTATATTGCACATACCGTTGTGGGAAGGATCATATTCTACGTACTTCAGGTAATTCTGTATTTCTTCGTATTTACAAAACCTCATGTACTTAAGATGAAGACCGGTGACTTCGGTTACAACAAAAAAGACGACAGACCTGGACTCGGGAAAGGAGTAGAAGAGTCATGAACCAATTCCTGACACACATCTTAAATCCTTTCTTCTATTGGCTCGCGTGGGTAATAATCCCTCTAGTCGTTGAGGTCATTCCTTCGATCGGATCTTTCTTCGTTCTGCTTCATCAGGAGCATAAAAAAAAGAAACTCGCAGAGCCGGCAATCTGGCCTGATATCGTGCTCATAATTCCGGTATATAACTCGGAAGCAAGTCTCGAGAGATGCTTGGAGTCCGTTCATGAATGTGACTATCCGAATGAACACATTGAAGTTTATCTCGTAAATAACATGAGTACGGACAAGAGCTTCGATGCTTTCGCGAGGGCACAGAAAAAGTTCCCTGAGCTCAGACTTAACTGGCTCAATTCCGGACAGGGTAAATCAAGAGCACTGAACCTTGCCATCTATAACAGTACGGGTTCTTATCTTATCAATATCGACTCAGACGGATATCTTGAGAAACACGCTCTGAAGAATATGATCCTCAGGCTTGAGAACTATCCGGAATATACTTGTCTTACGGGTTCCATCCTCATCAGACCCGAGAAGATCGAGGAGTATAAGACTTTTAAGTCAAAGCTGTTCAGAAGGATCGAATTCTGTGAGTATGCACAGGCATTCCTTGCGGGAAGAAACTTCGCATCCGAGACAAATACAATGTATACCTTATCCGGTGCGTTCTCCGCGTTCAGAATGAGTTCCATCCGCAAGTCCCATCTGTATAACACAGAGACTATCTCGGAGGATACGGAGATCACTTTCCAGATGAGATATATCCAGAAACAGAAGGTCGGTATCTGCGTAGATGCTATCTATTTCACGGATCCGATCGAAAGCGTAAACAAGCTCTACACACAGCGT
>CADCQX010000174.1 GCA_902803695.1 Oscillospiraceae bacterium | reverse complement strand
TTGTTTCGTTATGCAATTATCAAGGTTCAATGCAACTAGCGTTTACGCTACATTTTTCTTATTGACTTTTAATAGTTAGTCTCTTTTCTAAATTATTCTATTGGAAATTATATCACAATTAGGATTTCTTATTCTTAATGCAGTTCTGTCTGTAAACACGCGGAGAACAGCCGATCTGCTCCTTGAAAACCCTGTTAAAAGCTGTAATAGACTGGAATCCTGACTGGAATGCACACTCAGTGATAGATATGGATTCATCAGCCAAGAGACCGCTGGCCTTATTGATCCTCAGATGCGAAATATAAGTAGACATATTATTCTTAAGATACTTCTTGAACAATCTCGAAAAATAATATGGACTAAGTCCGACGTATTCTGCTACATCTGTCTGAGTGATACTCTCGCAAAAATGCTCGTCAATATAGGTCAAAGCAGCTTTAATGTGCTTCCTGTCAGATGCCGATTCAATTGAAGCAACTCTGTCATCACTTTGTTCCTTTAATGAATGTTCAGCTATAAGAACGAATATCTCCAGCATCTTTGCCTTGCATTTAGATTCACTAAACGGAGAAATGTTATCGTAGTAATCTCTAATCTCAAACATTCTCTTAGCGATACTCTCGGCAAGTCTAGGATAAACCTTGGAATCGATCTTATGGTATCTCTTCAGATCTTCATAATGAGATACAAGATCCAGGTTATTCTCGATCAAAGTATGTGTGAAATGAACCAATAATGATGAATTATGAGGAACATATATGGATTCATGAACCTCATTAGGCCAAACCAGAAGGATATCGTTCTTGTTTAATGTGATATCTTCACCTTCAACTCTGTATTTGCAATCGTCATTAAGCGCAAGGGTAAACTCACCCGCAGAATGATAATGCGGATCGTACTTTGTCATCAACCATCGATAGTTTACAGAGATACCTCGAACGGTTCTAAATAGCAATTGATCTTTATTCGGCTTAACCATGAAGGCATAATAGCAAAAATCGGTTAGAATTTATATCAAATTCGCTAAATTTATATATTTTTTATACGAATGTATATATAGAATAACTTTGTAAAAGACATGGCTTTTACAAAGGGAAGAAATGAAAAATGCCGTCATAGACGGCATTTTTTATTGTTTTTATTGTCATTATATTAATAACGTTTAATCTTCCTTGAAGTATTCTTCTCGAATTCTTCTTTACGATATACAGTCTTTTTGATCTTTTTATAATTGATCAATTTCTCGTTTACTTCATCACAGATGGACTCAAGTAACTTCTGAACATCTTCATCACTAGGATTAGCACCAAGCTTAGCTTCAACTTCCTCCATATTCGGGAATATTGTAGCTGTGATGATGATATCATCCTTTCTCTCATCATGAGCACCGGTAACGACACTTTCCTGGACGATTGGATTCTGAGCAAGCAGGTACTCGATCTCTTCAGGGAATACATTCTTACCATTTTTTGCTATGATAACGTTCTTCTTACGTCCGGTTATGATACAGAAGCCGTCCTCATCGATATATCCGAGGTCACCTGTATGATAGAAACCTTCGCTGTCGAGAGCAGCTTTGGTTGCTTCTTCATTCTTGTAATAACCGAGGAATACATTCTCTCCTCTTCCTGCGAACTCACCGATACCGTCTTCGTCCGGATCAAGTACCTTGAGCTCACAACCGGGAAGCGGAAGTCCTGCCGCATTGTTCTTATAATCGACATCGCGGTTAAGAGCAAGGATCGGAGCACATTCAGTAAGTCCATAACCCTGAATGGAATGGATACCGATATCCTGGAAGAACTGGAGAATGTCAGGATTTATCGGAGCTCCGCCTACGATAAGAAGACGAAGTCTGCCGCCGAATGTCTCATGGATCTCCTTAAAGAGCTTACGGCGGAGGTCGATACCTACCTTACGAAGGCCATTAGAGAGTTTTCGAGCGGTATTAAACTTCTTAAAGAGCTTAGGATCCGCATTGAGTTTCTTCATGATAGCCTTGTAGAACATCTCAGCCATTGCAGGAACCATAAGGATACAGGTAGGCTTACATTCCTTGATATTCGTTGTAATATAACGGAGGCCTTCACAAACGGCAAGCGTTGAGCCTCTATAGACCTGGCCAAGGAAGCCGCATGTACATTCATATGTATGATGCAATGGAAGAACGGACATAAATACATCCTTAGGATCGATATAGCAGAAAGAATACATCGACATAAGGTTCTTACAGATATTCTTCTGACAGAGCATAACAGCTTTGGATTTGGCTGTTGTACCTGATGTGAAAAGAAGGATCGTCATCTCTTCAGGATCGATGGTCGTTTCCGTAAATGTCTTATCACCGGAAGCCATGAGGTCTGTTCCCTTTTTAACGACATCCCAGAAATATGAATACTTAGGATCGTCGAGCTTATCCATACAGATATAATGCTTAACGGAAGGAACCTTGCCGTAAACAGCTTCAACAGCTTCGAGCTTAACCTTGGAGAAGATAAGTATCTCGACATCAGCTCTCTCGAGCATGCTCTCGATCTCATCTGCAGGCAATTCCTTATCAAGAGGAACAACACAGCCTGTACCATTGGTTACTGCGAGATAGGATACGAACCATTCATATCTGGTCTCACCCAATATAGCAACCTTGGCGCCTTTATTGACTAAAGTCATAAGACCGGTACCGAGACCGTCTATATCCTTATCATACTTATCAGGCATTATCGGAACGTACTCTCCACCCTTCTGCTCCTTTACCAAAAAGCATGGATTCTCAGGATGTTCTTGTACTCTATTTTTGATCAATTCACGAAGATCTTTTATCTGAGCTACTTCATATAAAGGCTTATCCTTCATAGAAACCTCCTAGTATATATATCTTTTATCAATATACCATAATGAAATGAAGTGCAAAGCGCTATGAAATAATTGTCACAAAAAGTTTATTTCTTATCTCTTTTCCTAACCTGCATCAATTCACGGCAGAACTGCAGTCAAGAAAAGGCGAATACATCATTATCGCGGAATTATGGATAAGATGTTCATCTGCTATCAACTCGCCTTCGAGATCATACTTCAACTGGTAAAGATCATTATGACGGGTAAAGCCGCCCCAGTATTCGCTTCGCATCTCATGATCACGTTCGACAATCTCATATCTGTAAAGCGGTTCACTGTTAACTCTGATCTCGCCTTCAAGATAGTTATCAGTAACATTAACAAATATCTGGAATGTATCCTGAGTCTCGTTTTTGAGCATCAGATCACCATACGGATAGAAGCATGTAGCACCTGATCCGAAAGGCTGAGTTCTATTGGAATCTGGGAATACATCATAACCATGTCTGTGACGTTCGATAACTGTAAGAGGTGTATGGATAGCCATCCAGAAGATGAGATTGGAAAGCTGGCAAAGACCGCCGCCGACGCCAGGTCTAACCGTACCGTTGACCAGGACCATTCCGTCTTTATAACCCTTTCTCTTACTCGGGTTACCGATCAGTTTCCAATAACTGAATATCTCACCCGGACGGATGATGATACCATTGATCTTTTTTGTAGCTATCTTGAGATTTGTGATCTTGTTGATCTGCAAATAAATGTCAGCATCCTTAAGGTCACGTATCAAAGGTGTCTTATGAGAATAATACTGATAATAAAGATCTTCTTCAGTAAACGTTTTCGAGAAAGACCTGTGTAATTTCAACCAAAGGAATTTGCGTTTGGTGCCATAGAAAAGCTTGCCTGCCCACATGCGAAGATCCGATCTCTCGATCGGTTTTACGGACATCTCAGGGATACGTATAGTACCTGTGCTCATATACATCCAACATCCTTAGTTATTCGCACTACCCCGCTGCGTAAACGGATTATAGCACGGTCATCAGTTCAATGTATAGCCCTTTAACTCACATCTCAAAGATTTATAATTTGGACAATATAATTCGACAAGATTCCAGAATGCCGGCTTATGATGCATATGTATAAGATGGGCATGTTCATGTATAAGAACATAGAACAACTGATCATCTGTAAGGTCATTGCAGTAAGCGGAAATTGATATTATATGATCGTTGGTACATCGTCCCCAATAAGACTTACTGTACGACACTTTATACTGGCTGGCCCTTGGGCCGTCATAATACTTCAGAAGTTCTTCACAGCGGTCGAGAAGTTTCTTTTTAAAAGCAGGGCTTCTTGAGTCTGAAGGTAAAGTTATAGGGGTCCTATCTTCCCTCTTATTCAGCCATTTTTGAAATAGTGAAGCCTTTGAAAGCATGAATTCATGGACACTCTTCTGAGGTATCCTGGAATCAGCTTTGACATTGAATTTTCTGTCATTCGGAGAAAACGTGACCCTTATTCCGGCTTTGTATTTCTCATAATATTCCAGATCATATGAGACACCGATCTCAGGAATGGCATAAGTCATTACCGGGATCGGCGCTCTTTTGGATCTTTGTTGTTTTCTTCCACGCTTAAACACTGGCGAAGCCCTTGGAGATAGCAAGCTCAGCTCTTTCCTTAGCCTTGCCGCCCAAAGCGATCTGCTCTTTGATAAAGTTCGGATGATCCTTAAGGAAAGAAGTCATATATTCTGAAGGATCAGCGAGGAACTTCATTGTAAGGTCATACTGCTGCTGGTTGATAGCACCAAGCTCGATAGCCTCATCAAAAAGGCTCTTGTCGATTCCTGCGAAAGTTGTCATAGAAACACCGAGTTCCTTAAGATTAGCTTCACCATTCTGATGTCTGTCGATTACAGCTACTGTATCTGTTATCTCACTTCCGAGACCTCTGATAGCAGGGATCCATGCACGTACATAGGAAGATGCTTCTGTTATAAGGTCTGCTACGTGGATAGCCTTAAGTCCCTTAAGATCAACATCAGAAGAATTCTTTGTGATCTCGAAGTTCTCTGTCGAATAAACTGAGCTGCCATCCTTGAAGATAGAAAGATGAGGCTTTGCAAGGAAGTATGACGGAAGGATCGAGAAGAAGAAATCTCTTCTCTCGCCACCGGAGATATAATCAAAATCATACTCAGAAAGCTTCTGAGTGATAAGATCTGTGATCATCTTAAATGTTTCAGATTCTTCGTAGATCTTAAGAAGATCAAGGAATATCTTCTTTGGGAAAGTAGTCTTATCTTCTGCAATATAAGTCTCGATCTTCTTAAGGATATCATTTGCAGTAGCTTCATCTCTGATGATGAAATGAGTATTGATGTAGAAAGGTCCGAGTGTACCTGATGTATACCAGAATGGTGTCTCCTCAGGAGCTACGCGAACTGCATTCGTCTTAAAAAGTGCTTCGATTACTTGATTTGCCATAATATATTCACCTCATAAATTTATTACCAGAGTTCAAGAGTACCTGTAAGATCCTTAAGATCAATGTTATTCTCCTCGGTATATTTTATCAGATCCTCTGTTATATTGACCGGCAAAGTCGGATGTATGAGAGAACCTGTTCCGATCTCAACAGCTGATGCACCTGCGATCATGAATTCGATAACATCCTCATAACTCATGACACCGCCACAACCGATAATCGGGATATCCAAAACTTTGGAACATTCAGCTACCATTCTGATAGCGATAGGCTTGATCGCAGGACCTGAATATCCGCCTGTATTGTTATGGAGTATAGGTCTTCGGGTCTTAATATTTATTACCATTCCGAGAAGCGTATTGATAAGAACAACTGCGTCAGCTCCTCCCTCCTGTGCTGCAAGAGCCACAGCCTTGATATCAGTGACGTTAGGAGTCAGTTTGATCCACAAAGGAAGATCTGTTTCTTTACGCATCAAAGATACGATCTCTTTTACCTGTACAGGATCAGCACCCAAAGTCATGCATCCTGCCTTAACGTTAGGACATGAAAGATTGATCTCGAGAGCATCGATCTTATCTTTATGAGCATCGAGTTTTTGAACCATTGCGATATAGTCTTCAAAAGAATGACCTGCTGCGTTAACGATGACGCCTGTATTAAGTGATCTCATATAGTCGAGATCGTTTTCGATGAAATAATCAACACCGGGATTTTGAAGACCGACGGAATTCAGCATACCGGAAGCAGTCTCAGCTACACGGCAACCTTCATTTCCCTGTCTCGGCTTGATGGTAAGACCTTTTGAAGATAGACCTCCAAGGATGGAAAGATCGTAATATTCAGATAGTTCATGTCCGAAATTACATGTTCCCGAAGCAAGGATCAACGGGCTTTTAAGATCAACCCTTCCGACTTTTACATTAATGGAACCCATCAGAAGATCACCTCCTCGAACGGGAATACAGGTCCTTCTTTACAACAACGGACGTGCTTAAATTCCTCTCCGTTTGCTTCAGCCTTGAGCTTACATACACAGACGAGACAGATTCCGATTCCGCAGCCCATTCTCTGTTCCATGGAAACGTATGAAGGGATTCCCTTTTCTGTAGCCCAGTTGCCGCATGCCTTCATCATAGGAAGAGGTCCTACACAGCAAAGGATTGAATCTTTTACAAAGTCCTCATCCAGTGTATCAAGACCCGCGATGCATGTTCCCTTGATACCAATATCACCTGCATCAGTGCAAAGAACATAATCAGGTTCATTTAATACAACCTGTGATGCATTTCGAAAACCCTCGACAACTTTGAAGTTGATATTTTTTTCGCGAAGATACTGTGAAGCGAAATTGATAGGAAATACTCCGGTTCCGCCTGCAACAAGAATGTAGTTCTTGGAAGCATCAAAAGTAAAACCATTACCGAGAGGTCCTAAAACTTCAACATCCTGACCTTCCTCAAAAGCAGCGATCTCAACCGTACCCTTACCTACAACCTTGACACCTATATCAAATGTTCCGTTTGCTTTATCTACTGAAGCGATACCGAAAGGTCTTTTAAGAAAACGCGAACAAGAGATATTGACGAACTGTCCCGGAACAGCTGAAGACGCGATATCAGGACACTTTATCGTGAGATAAGCAGTGTCGCAGTTGAGCATATTTTTCGAGATTACTTTACATGAGTATTCTTTTTTCATACGTACTTACGATCCTTTAAAGCGGCATTGAGCTTGTCTCTCATGTCGATAGCTTCGTCTCTTGTTGCCTTTGCAAAATCCTTAGGCTCGAGATCCTCACGCTTCTTCCATGCACACATGAGACTTCTGGAAGCGTTAACGATGGAACCCTTACCGTCAGCAGTAAATGATGCAACTGCAGCATCAGCGCCTGCGCCCTGAGCTCCGTATCCAGGAACGAGGATCAAAGTCTTAGGCATTCTCTTACGTACATCTACAGCCTGCTCAGGCCATGTAGCACCTACAACGGCACCTACGGATGAGAATCCGCATTCGCCGACGAGATCCTTTCCCCATTCATTGACCATATCAGCCATTGCTTCGTATACTTTTCTTCCGTCCTTGAGCTCGAGATCCTGAAGATCACCGGCTGAAGGATTTGATGTTCTGACGAGAGTGAAGATACCCTTGCCGCCTTCCTTACAGATATCCGTAAACGGCTTGATACCGTCAGTTCCAAGATATCCGTTAACTGTAACGGCATCGGAATCCACAACAGGTTTCGTTGAATCCAGGAATTCCGTCTCACCGATCAAAGCCTTTGCATAAGCAGTAGCTGTTGTTCCGATATCGTTGCGCTTAGCATCTGCAATTACGACCATTCCCTTGGACTTGGCATAATCAACTGTCTCAAGGAAAGCCTCAAGTCCGCAGATACCATACATCTCGTAATAAGCTATCTGCGGTTTGATAGCAGGAATGATATCACATACCGCGTCGATCAGAGCTTTATTGAACTCGAAGATAGCTTCGCATGCAGCCATCTCCTCGTCATCAGGAAAGTTCTCCTTAGCTTCATCGATAATGAACTGAGGAATATATTCAAGTTTAGGATCAAGACCCATTACAGTCGGGTTATTCATCTCGGCGATCTTGCCGCACAAAAGATCAGCAAAGTTTTTCATATGTTACTTTTCCTCCCATGATCGTCAGGTATGTCTCACCATAGAGCTTAAATCCGTCATACGGAGTATTTCTTCCCTTGGTAAGCATCTTATTCTTATCGAAAACAAACTCGTTCTCAAGGTCAAAGACTGCCAGATCCGCATCATCACCTACTTCAAGTCCGCCTCTTCCGAGCTTAAGGATCTTAGACGGGTTGAAGCACATGAGTTCTACGAGTCTGTCGATTGTTATATGACCCGGCTTTACGAGATAAGTATAACCGAGAGCGAAAGCAGTCTCAAATCCGACGATACCATTATTGGCGATCTGGAATTCAACACACTTTTCATCCACATGATGAGGCGCATGATCTGTAGCGATCGCATCGATAGTACCGTCTTTGATACCCTCGATAACTGCCTCAAGGTGCTCCTTTGTCCTAAGCGGCGGGTGCATCTTAAAGTTGCTGTCATAAGTCTCGCAGCAATCATCGGTCAAAGTGAAGTAATGAGGACATGTCTCGCATGTAACCTTTACTCCCCTTGCCTTAGCTTCTCTTACCATTCTGACTCCGCCCTTAGTCGAAACGTGGCAGATATGGATCGGGATATCAAGATATTCAGCCATGATGATGTCACGAGCGATCATGATATCTTCTGCAGCTGTCGGGATTCCTCTTAATCCGAGGCAAGTAGAAACCGTACCTTCGTTCATGCAGCCGTCTGAAATAGTCTTTTCTTCACAGTGATTAAGTACCGGAATATCAAAGTCTGAAGAATACTCCATAACTTTTCTAAGAAGTTCGGCAGTAGCGATAGGCTTACCATCATCAGAGACAGCTACAATACCTGCTTCCTTCATAAGTCCGATCTCTGCAAGAAGCTTACCGTCAAGGTCTTTACTGCAGGCACCGATAGGATAGACTCTGGCATATCCTGCTTCTTTTGCCTTTTTGAGGATACCGTTTACTACAGCTGCATTATCGCAGACCGGATTAGTGTTAGGCATCGGGCAAACAGATGTGTAACCGCCCTTTGCAGCACTCATCGTTCCTGTAAGGATCGTCTCTCTATATTCGTAACCAGGCTCTCTTAAGTGACAATGCATATCAACAAGACCCGGGAATATTGTCTTACCAGAAAGATCATATGTCTTATCAGCATCTTTCTTATCAAACGCATTCGCGAAAACTCCATCTTCTATGAACAGATCTTCCTTTTTGCCGTTATAAAGCTTCGCATTTTCCAAAACTATCTTCATATCTGATTTCTCCTTGCCATAAGTAAGTAAAGAACTGCCATTCTGACAGCTACACCGTTTGTAACCTGCTCGTTGATAACTGACTGATCACAGTCATAAACAGCAGTCGGAAGTTCAACACCGTGATTACAAGGACCCGGATGCATCAGTAGAGCGCCCGGCTTAGCAAGTTCGAGCATCTCAGGTGTGATCGCATAGAACTTGGAGTATTCTGCTACTGACGGGAAAAGTGATTTATGCTGTCTTTCGAGCTGAACTCTAAGACCCATTACCGCATCACAATCTTTTACGCAATCTGCTACATTGTCTGCAACTCTGCAGCCTAAGTTTTCGATACCTACAGGCATCATTGTCTTAGGACCGTAGATACTAACGTCTGCACCGAGTTTCTTCATACCGATCGCATTGCTTCTTACAACTCGGCTGTGGTAGATATCACCACAGATAGCGATCTTCTTTCCTTCAAGACTTCCGAGCTTTTCGTAGATCGTGAACATATCAAGAAGTGCCTGGGTCGGATGCTCGTTCATTCCGTCACCTGCGTTAACGACTGAAGCGTTAAGATGTGGAGCGATAAAGTGCGGAGCTCCTGAGTGACTGTGTCTCATGATGATGATGTCTGTTGCCATCATGTCGATCGTTCTTGCAGTATCAAGAAGTGATTCACCCTTTGCAACAGAACTTCCCGTTGCTGAGATGTTTGCACTTGCCGAACCCATATACTTTGAAGCAAGCTCGAATGAAAGTCTTGTTCTGGTACTGTTTTCGTAGAAGAGAGTAATTACTGATTTTCCCTGAAGATGACTGGTCTTTTTATTTCCTGATGTTAAGACCATCTTCATAGTCTTGGCAGTATCGAGGATCTCCATGATCTCTTCTGCCGTAAGCTGTTTAAGACCCAAAAGGTCTTTGTTCTTAAGTCCCATTTAGTTATCCTCCTCGCAAAGCAGAACCTGATTTTGTCCGTCTACCTCTTCAAACTGAACCGAGATAAGTTCGTGTTTCGATGTAGGAACATTCTTTCCTATGAAATCTGCCCTGATAGGCAGTTCTCTGTGACCTCTGTCTATAAGGATTGCCAGTTCGATCGAAGCAGGCCTTCCCATATCAAAAATCGCATCGATCGCTGACCTAACGGTTCTTCCCGTATATAAAACGTCATCGACCAACACGATCTTTTTATTGTTGATATCAAATGGAATGTGAGTTCCGTTTACTACCGGATGAGCATTTAGCTTTGAAAGATCATCTCTGTAGAATGTTATGTCCAGGATTCCGATCGGAACATCTATGCCTTCTACGGATTTCAGATTGTCTCTTATCTGTTTTGCCATTGGGACTCCCCTTCTTTGGATACCGATAAGACAAACATCTTCCAGTCCGTCATTCTTCTCGATAACCTCGTGGGAAATACGCATTATTGCGCGTCTCATATTGGCTTCGTCCATCAGAGTTGCTTTAGTTATGATGTTTTTCATGATAAAACTCCTTCCCGAAGATAAAAAAATAGCCGAATCCCTATGATCCGACCATAAATAAGCACAATATTCCATATGAATAATCTTGCTAACCTCACCGGATCAACTTAAAGATTAAATATAGAATAGACTTTTACCTTAGGAAATGCAACTCAAAAATTCGTTCTAATTCTGCTTATCTTTGTACATTGCGATAAGTTCGTTATAAGCTATCTTTCCTACAAGAGTACGAGGCATGTGCTCAATAGCGATATACTCTCTTGGAAGAGCGTATCTTGCTACATTCTGCTTACATGCATCTTTGATCTCTGCCAAAGCTTTATCTTTATCAACGTCCTGGGACTTGAACTCAATAACAGCCTTACAGATCTCACCCATGATAGTATCCGGAACACCTACAACGGCACTGGCTAAAACATCAGGATGTGAATCGATAACGTTTTCGATGATCTGAGGATAGATATTGTATCCGCCTGATACGATCATTCTCTTGAGTCTTTGCTTGAAATATACAAAACCGTCCTCATCGATATAACCAAGGTCACCTGTATGAAGCCAGCGGCGTCCCTGTTCATCAACTTTGATGGTGTTATCCGTTTCTTCTTTGTCTTTGAGATAACCGATCATGATCGTAGGTCCGGTATAAGTGATCTCACCAACTTCGCCACTAGGTAATTCCTCGTTAGTCTGAGGATCTACGATCTTATAGGTCATCTCGGAATATGGGAATCCGCAGCTTCCCGGCTTGGAGATTCCTACAGGAAGAAGGCATGAACCGGTAACACTTTCAGTCATTCCATAACCTTCGCGGACTTCCGAATCACAGTTACATGATTTAAGAAGATCATCAACCTTCTTCTTGGTATTAAGAGACAATGAATCACCACCTGAAATAACAACTTTCAGGAATGACAGATCCTTGCCTGCGAAAAAGTCCTTATGCTTCAACATGCTCTCATAAATGGCAGGTACAGCAGCAATAAGATTAGGTCTGTACTTCATAAGGAGCTTATGGAATTCGGAAGCTTTAAATGACGGAAGGATAACAGATACACCGCCTAAAACAAATGCAGAATGAATTCCTACACCGAGTCCGAAACCATGGAATATCGGCATCAGGGCAAAGAATCGCATTCCTTCTTCAAGTCCCCTGCACGCCTCGATACTTAATACAGCCAAAGCATTGAAGTTATAGTTGCTGAGCATTATTCCCTTAGGCTTACCGGTTGTTCCGCCGCTATAAAGAATGGCGCAGCAATCATCTCCTGTTGCGGTTACAGGATCATCGTTACTTACGGAATCAGCTCCGGCCATGAAGTCTTTCCAGCTTGTTGATGACGATGGGATCTCAGGCTTTTTCGATTTAATGGAATAACCGATACCGAGAAGCAAAGGCATTGACTCCTTAACAGAAACCACGATCAGTTTCTTTGTGTTTGTCTTCTTCATGGCATTAGCTATCTTTTGGCTAACGAGATCAAGACCGATGATAATGTCTGATTCTGAAACTGTAAGATAATGAATGATCTCATTTTCAGCAGACATCGGATGGATCATATTTGCGATAGCTCCAACCTTATTGATCGCATAAAAACTATAGATAGCTTCGGGGATATTAGGAAGACATATCGATACCTTATCTCCCTTTTTGACTCCTGCTGCTACCAGTGCTTTTGCAGTTTTATCTATGTTATTGATAAGTGCTCTATAAGAAAACTTTTTTCCGAAATATTCAAGCGCTTCAAGATCCATTCTGGATTCAGACAACTTGACTATGAAATCATATAAAGTAAGATTTGAATATTCTATACCGTTATACATATTTTCCCTCCGCGAATTATTATAACATTTTAGTCAAACAATTCTTTGGAGTTGAGCTTATAAACATATTGAGTTCCGAATAACCAACCGTACTTAAAACGTTTGCTCGCCGATTCAAATACCATATAGATATTGTTTTTACAGTTCGTGACACCTTCCGCATTCGGTGGAAGCTTTATTTTCTCTATTAATGCCTTATCCTCGAAAACATACACCGGAATTATCTCACCATGGTATTCATATGTTGTATTAACTGTCTGAACTACTTCACGGAAATCGTAAACGTACAATATCGAATCTTTCCATTTCGCAGAAGAAGCGGAAAGGTACATCCTACCTGATTTATCCATACACATTCCCTGGATAGAACTTCCGATAGAAAGGGCAAATACTGCTTTTTCATTAACACCGAACTTCTCCTTCTCGGACAAAGGATAAGCAAAGACCATAGCCGTATTGAGGTTTCCGTTAGGAGACATCATATGATGGCTCTTTTTTGTCTTAAACTTCTTGAGATACTGATACTCACCGATAAACAGGTTATTACCATAAACAAAACAGAAAGACGAGTTGCTGTCCGTATCGATAGTACCGATCGTCTTAACGGTATCCTTTGACGGATCAAGCAGATCATTCTTATCGAGTACATAACATTTCTTATTGCCACCCGTTACATAAACAAAATCAGAATAAGAAGCTATTCCTCCGGAATGCCATTTAAACGGTTTGCCCTTCTTATCAACGATCTTCTTAACAAATTGCTCTGAATTGGAATCTACAACGATGATCTTTGAAAAACCGTCCGGATACGTATATCCGCTTATCAGAAAGCAATCCTCTTTCTCAAGATATTCGATTCCCTGAGGGATAATATCCGAAAAGGGTTTGACAACTAAAAACTCAGGAGTCGCATAATAGTAAAAATACAGATATGGATAAAGAAAAGTTCCATAGAATACCAAAACACTTAATGCAAGTATAAGTGCCAGCAATTTTATTATATTTCCGTATTTACTCTTTGATCTTCTCATGGTTCCTCTGAATCCATTATAATCATCTGAAAGCAATATTGTATCGCTTTTGAAAAATCGCGAAAAAATCATAATAAAAACCTAAAAAAATATACCTAAAGCTCCGTTTGACAAATAACTGACGTATGACTATAATCAATCAGTACACAATCTAATGGGGTTGTGGCGGAATGGCAGACGCAGCAGACTCAAAATCTGCCGACCTCAAAATCGTGTGGGTTCAAGTCCCACCAGCCCCACCATTTTTAATGTTGTTAACCCCCCGTTTTTTCTCGTTGAGAAAACGGGGGGTTTTTTAACCGAATGTCAGATAATTAACATTGCTTAATCCCGTAAAAACCTCAAACATCGACAATACCGCAATTTTGCATAGAACAAGTTGTAATATTTTTGATATAATAGATAGGAATATGCTATGGAGGGTTCAATATGGCTGCGTTAAACAACTATTCAAAGATCACCCCTGAAATAGAAGAATTGGCAAAGAAATGTTGTGAGCAAACTATCAAACCGGATCTTTACACAAAATATGATGTAAAGCGCGGACTTCGTGATGTCAATGGTAAAGGTGTATTAACAGGTCTTACGGAGATTTCTGAGATCATCTCATCGAAAACGATCGACGGAGAATCGATTCCGTGTGATGGTGAACTTTATTACAGAGGATATGACGTAAAGCAACTGGTTCAAAGTTTCATTGATGATAACAGATTCGGATTTGAAGAGACAACATATCTTCTCCTCTTCAGTGAACTTCCTACAATTGAAGAACTCCAGGCATTTGAAAAGATACTCGTTAATTACAGAAACATTATGCCGAAAAACTTCGTTAGAGATGTAATCATGAAGAAGCCTAGCGAAGATCTCATGAATAATATCGCCAGATCTGTTCTTAATATGTACGCATATGACGGAAATCCTGATGATCTGTCAATTCCTAATGTACTTCGTCAGTCTTTGGAATTGATCTCTATCTTCCCTATGCTTACCGTCTATAGTTATCATGCAAAGAACTATTATCTGGATAAAGGAAGTCTCATAATACACAGACCTCAGCCAAATCTCTCAACTGCAGAGAACATTCTTTATATGCTGAGACCGGATCATAAGTATACAGCTTTGGAAGCAATGATCCTTGATCTTGCTTTGATCCTTCACGCTGAGCACGGCGGCGGTAACAATTCCACATTCACGACTCATGTAGTTACATCATCCGGAACAGATACTTATGCAGCAATAGCAGCTGCTTTGAGTTCACTTAAGGGACCTAAGCACGGCGGAGCTAATATCAAGGTCGTTAAGATGCTCAACGACATTAAGAGAAACGTTAATGATTGGAATGATGATCAGGAGATCGAAGAATACCTCCGTAAGATCCTTCATAAAGAAGCATTTGATAACGCCGGTGTCATCTATGGACTTGGACATGCTGTTTATTCAATATCAGATCCACGTGCACAGATATTCAAAGGTTATGTCGAAAAGCTTTCAATCGAGAAAGGAAGAACCAGAGAGTTCAAGTTATATTCCAAGATCGAGAAGATCGCTGCTGAACTTATCGCTAAAGAAAGAAGGATATATAAAGGCGTTTCAGCCAATATCGACTTCTACAGCGGTTTTGTATACAGCATGCTGAACCTCCCTACCGAGCTTTATACGCCGTTGTTTGCGACTGCAAGAATTACAGGTTGGTCAGCTCACAGGATCGAGGAATTGACTAACGCAGGAAAGATCATAAGACCTGCATATATGTGTGTTCAGGATCACAGAAAATTCGTCCCGATCACAAAGCGATAATTCTATAAATCAAGTATTAAACAGCAACAGGGGATGTCTCTTTCTATTTTGATAGAGACATCCCCTCTGCCATGAAAAAGGGTAAATTGATAGAACTTAAAAAGTCAATTTTATCTTGCTATACCGTAGGATTCGCAGATCTTTCCGAATTCTTCAGATCCTGAGAAACCATAGAAAACAGATTCTCTGCTTTCGCCTGTTTCCAATAATCCTACCCAGTAATTCAATCCTCCTTCATCATACTCTCTGTCCATAAAGAGTCTGTATAATCTCTTTACGAAATCAGAGTCGGATACATTAGCACTAACAAACTCCTGACTGAATACGAAGTTGTAAGCTGCGGTTGTACCTGTAACCCTCTTTGCCCTAAGTTCACTCGTCCAATATTCAAGACCTGATGCTTCAGCTTCTCTGTCGAGGATCGTAGTATATAGTCTACTTGCAAAGCCGCTTATAGCATCATTTGATGCTGATGATGAAGAACCGGAAACTACAACAGAACCAGGTTCGATTCCGTATGAATAACAAACATCCTTCCACTCATTGGAATTGATGAATCCGCTGAGAACTGTATTTCTGGAAGTTCCTGAACCAAGTTCGCCCAACCAGTATTCTCTTCCGCCTTCGTCCATTTCTCTGTTGAAGAAAGTCTTGTATAAGATTGCCAGATAATCTTCATCAGATATCGATTTGGATTTGAATTCAGCACTGTCAAAGAAGTTCTTTGCAGTTGTTGCTCCATCGGTCTTTTTCGAATTAAGAAGATCAGTCCAATACTTAAGGCCTTCCGGTTCAGCATCTCTGCCGAGAACTACTGTATAAAGCCTGCTTACGAAGGCTTCCGTACCTGACAACTCGTCTTCGACCTCGTAATCGGATGATGAAATGAAATATCCCAAATAGATCTTATCGGAACTGATGCTGTGATCCTTTTTGAAGCTTTCAGTAATGCCTCTCATGAAGTATGAGTAATCACCGTTAGTTCCAAGATCCCACGTAGCATCACAGTTATAATAGATTCCGTCTACGTTTACTATATTCCAACAATGGTTATTATTGTAGACTATCCTGTTATCAATGCCTGCCTCAAGGAGCATCCTGTAGAATAATCCGGAGATACCCTGACAGACAGCAGTCTTATTATAGAAGGCACTGTAAGCCGTATATGTAATAGTATTTCTCTGGGTCTTCGGCTTATTCGCATTAGTATAATCGTATTTTACGTTAGAAGTGATCCAGTTATAAATAGCCGTTACCTTCTCGTAGGCACTCATACCTGAATTGATGATCTTAGAGTTTAATGACTTCAAAGAAGTACTCAGGCTGTTTTCCTGACTTAAAGAAGTATAATAACTGAATTTATAAGTGATCTTGTAAAGATCCTTACTGTTATAACCTTTTTCGAAAAAGATATAAGAATAAGTATAGCTGTCAAAACTCTTGGCAAGGTAATCACCTGCAACCGGATTGCTCTGATCATGCACAAGAGCCTGATTTACCAAGTTCTGCCACATCTTGGATTTATCAGAAGAATTATTCTTAACATAATAGAATGTAATCTCGGAGTTTCTGTTTATAAGATCTGATTTGATCTTTGAGACCGCATCCGGTTCATTATCATAGAGATCATATTCTCCATAATATGTAGATCCGTACTTATGGTTGTATTTTCTTGTATCCGCGCTGACTTTGCTTGCATTCAAAACCGTGACGAGATTCACCGCCAAAACAGCACTTAAAAATACAACTGCAACTCTTAAAGTGCGCTTCATTATCAATTCCCCCAAACACTTCGCTCAAAACCTCTATAGGTTCATTCTATCGTTCGAAAACGTTGTTTCAACGCGTTTTGAGAAGCTTTCACAAATCATTTAACGGGTCGAAACATTTGCGTTCCTTTGGTTAAAAATCGTTAACAACCGCTTTACATATTTACATATTGTACAAATCCGAATGCTTCAGTTTTCTCTTATATAAACTCTTCCTCCTTAATGGCAAAACCATGGTTCATCGGACCGGATCCTTTGCCCAGATCAAGCATCGCGGAGAGGGCACCTGAAATATAATTCTTAGCGTGCTTCACTGCACTTACCAGATCCTCTCCTTTTGCCAGGTTCGATGCTATGGCACTTGATAAAGTGCATCCCGTACCATGCGTATTGGGATTATCTATCCTCTTACCCTTAAACCAAGTAATCTCTCTTCCATCATAGAGGACATCATTAGCATCATTTATGCTATGTCCTCCCTTTAAAAGCACTCTGCAGCCGAAATCCGAATAGATCTTCTTAGCTGCTTTCTCCATCATCCTTTCACTATCAATAACATCGCCAAATAAAACCATTGCCTCCGGTATATTTGGGGTAATCACAGTAGCTAAAGGGATCAGATCTGACTTAAGGACTGATATAGCTTCATCACTTATAAGTTTAGATCCGCTGGTCGATACCATTACCGGATCAAGAACGATATTCTTAGCTTCATACTTTCTAAGAGATTCAGATATGACTCTTATCAAGTCAGCTGATGAAACCATTCCAATCTTGACTGCGTCCGGGTATATATCGGTGAATATCGCATCAAGTTGTTCTTGCAAAAACTTAGGTGTTACTTCATAGATATCAAATACACCAGTTGTATTCTGTGCTGTGAGAGCCGTTATGGCGCTCATTGCATAAACCCCGTTGGCAATCATGGTCTTAATATCGGCCTGAATGCCTGCACCGCCGCTGCAATCGCTGCCTGCGATCGATAGTGCCTTGTTCATATAATTACCTCTTTTTCTATAATTTAATTATCAAACTGATTTTAGTTTTATTCAATCGACAATGATTGTCAAATTTCTTTGATAATGAAGGATAAACTCTTTAGTCTTTCATAAAAAGAGGCTGCCTACAATAGACAGCCTCAGTAATAGATTACTTAACCAAATGATCAGAATTCGATTCTTCTGCCCTTCTTCTGATCATCATCACCGGACTCGTTGTTGTCCTTGCGATCGAAGTTACGTCTCTCACCGCGATCACGATTGCCGTTAAATCCACCGCGACGGTCACGGTTTCTTGGCTCACGCTTACGTGGCTCTTCCTCAACGTATCCTTCCGGCTTTGGAAGTGTATCTCTGATAGAAAGGTTGATTCTGCCCTGGTTATCGATCTCGATTACCTTAACACGAACCTTATCACCTTCATGTACAACATCCTCTACCTTATCAACACGGTTCCAAGCAAGCTTGCTGATATGTACGAGACCTTCCTTACCAGGAATGAACTCAACAAATGCACCGAAGTCCATAAGTCTTGTTACTGTACCTTCAAACTCAGCACCTACTTCAGGATCAGCGATGATACCGTTGATGATCTTCTTAGCCTTCTCAGCTTTCTCGAGATCAGGTGTAGAAATATAAAGCTTACCCTCGTCGTTGATATCGATCTGAGCGCCTGTATCAGCAATGATCTTATTGATCACCTTTCCGCCTGAACCGATAACTTCACGGATCTTATCTACAGGGATCTGCATAGATACGATTCTAGGAGCAAATGGTGAGAGATCCTCACGTGGAGCAGCGATCCTAGGAAGGAGGATATCATTGATGATCTGAAGTCTACCCTTCTTAGTCATAGCAAATGCTGCCTTGATGATATCGAGTGAAAGACCTTCAACCTTGATATCTACCTGAATGGATGTGATACCTTCTGTTGTACCGGCAACCTTAAAGTCCATATCACCGAAGAAGTCCTCGATGCCCTGGATATCCATGAATACGAGGAAATCCTCATCGTTCTCTTCGTTAACGATCAAACCGGAGGAAATACCTGCAACTGGTCTCTTGATCGGAACACCTGCATCCATAAGGGAAAGTGTTGAAGCACAAACTGAACCCTGGGATGTGGAACCGTTACTCATTGTGATC
>CADCQX010000173.1 GCA_902803695.1 Oscillospiraceae bacterium | reverse complement strand
TCTCACAAAGAACATGCTTTCCTGCTTTAAGTGCAGCCTTTACCCATTGGATGTGGATGTCATTCGGAAGCGGGATATATACCGCCTGAACTTCAGGATCAGCAAGAAGCTTGTCGTATCCTTCATAGGCAACCTTGAAGCCGAACTTCTCTTTGTATGCTTCCGCTTTTTCCATACGGCGTCCCGCGATGGCATATAGCTCACAGTTCTCTGCCTGCTTCATTCCAGGGATCGCTCCCCAGTCGGCTACATTAGCAGTACCCATTACTCCCCACTTAACTTTCATGGCGGTTCCTCCTTCAGACATTTAAATAGACCCTCATCTCTCCTTCACCGCGGTTAGCCCAGAGGCGGTACGGGATGAGGCGGATGGTCTTTGATTCTTTCTTTGTTCCTTCGTATTTCTTATAAAGAGGACTTATGTAGGATTCACCTTCGTCGGAAGGAAGGATCTTATAGCCCTGAACTTCGAGAACTTTAACGGATATTCCGAACTCATCGGAATCCTTAACTGCGATCTCTTTATCTGTATCAACATATAAAGATGCAAGTTCAGTACCGTTATCCTTTTCTTCTGCACAGTAAACGATCGGACCTCTAACTACCGCGGTCTTTCCAAGGTCTTCAGTTACTCTGTGATCAGCAACTACGAACTTAGGCTCAAGGTTAAACTCAAGTGTTATCTCGCTTACGCCTTCAGGCATTTCAACATATAGATAACCATCGATAAGTTTGGTTGAGATATCGGAAGTACTGTTAACTTTGTACTTGCCGTTACACCAACCCGGGATCCTCAATGCGAGGTTAAGTTTGGATGAAGTCTTAACTGTTACTTTGCCGTCATCGAGAAGTGAACTTATAACTTCAACATCCGTTCCGTTCTTTGTGAGTTTGGAACTCATGTAAAGATGAACGAATAAAGTATTCTCGTCTTCCGTATAAGCGTAGCTCGGAATAGATGCAACAAGTCGTGCGATATTAGGCGGGCAGCATGCGCAGCCGAACCACTTCTGACGGACAGGTTTGATGTGGAACTTACGCTCGTCGTTTTTGACAGCATTAGGGATAACTTCCAACGGATTAACGTAGAAGAAACTCTTACCGTCAAGAGCGATTCCCGATAGGATTCCGTTATAAAGAGCGAGTTCCATGACATCTGAATAGCAGCTGTTCATGTCGATACCGAGCATTCGTCGTGCGAAGAATACAAGGCCGATCGATGCACAGGTTTCTGCGTAGTTAGTATCGTTAGGAAGATCGAACGGGAATGAGAATGCTTCACCTAAGTGAGTAGCACCTACGCCGCCCGTGATATACATCTTTTCTTCTACTGTACTCTTCCAGAGGTTCTTGCAGGCGGTGAAAAGCTTCTCGTCGCCTGTTTTCGCGACCATATCAGCCATGCCGCTGTAAAGATACATGGCACGGACTGCGTGACCTACTGCTTCCTTCTGCTCACGTACAGGGATATGCGCCTGATGATAATAGTCGATCTTATACGTAGCACCCTTTGGTGTCGGATGTTCGATGTCGAAATATAGCGGAGCTTGGCCGCGCTGATTTATAAAGTATTCGGCAAGTTCAGCGTACTTCTTCTCACCTGTTACGTCGCTTAAACGGAACAGTGCCATCTCGGCGATCTCGTGACCCGGATAGCCGTTTATCTTGCCTTCTTCAGGACCGAAGCGGGATGCTACGAAATCAGCGTATTTTCGAGCAGCAGAAAGAAGCTTGTCCTTGCCGGTACCTTCATAGTATGCGATGGCACCTTCGATCAGGTGGCCCAGGCAGTAGAGTTCGTGATGATCACGAAGGTTCGTGAAGATCTTGTCCATGCCGTTGATGATGTAATAGGTATCAAGATAACCCTCGTCGGTCTGGGCTTTGCAGACGATGTCGATGGCACCGTCGGCGATGGACTCGAGTTCCGGATTTGGATGAGTCGCGAGGGTATAACCTACGGCCTCGATCCACTTGGAAAAATCGCTGTCCTGGAACAGAAATCCGTAGAACTCATCATCCTTCGGCTCGCCTTCAGGAAGAACTTCAAAACCGCGGTAAGTGTATGACGGCGGAGTAAAATCCTTGATGGTACGGATCTTGTCGTTAAGCATTCCTGCTGCTTTGAAATTATGCATGCAGTAACTCGGCGCAGCTTCAGGGACGCGGTCGTTTAATATCTCCCACTGATATGGGATGACTTCCTTACGGATCAGGTCCATCTCAAAGGACCAGAACTCGTCGGTAACTTTTACAGATTTAAGGTCTACAGGTTTATTGATCTTCATATATCACCTCAGAATCCGATACGTCTGATCTCGTCAACAAGGCCTCTTGCATAGACCTCGGTTCCGAGACAGTTTGGATGGAGATCATCCAGATAGTATTCGGAAAGATGCGGGACCAACTTAAGTCCGTCAACTACCTTAACGTTCTTGTAGCTTCCTGCGATCTTCTTTACGTTTTCGCAGAATCTCAGGAACACAGGATACTCATCAAGGTGATCACCTCTCCAGATAGGAGAGATACAAAGAACAGGGATGTCATTTCCATAGATGCTCATCAATGTTTCATAATACTCCTCAACGTCCTTCATTGTAGGAGTTCCATATTGGTTCGTACCCATAGCGACAATTATCTTATCAGGATCATAGCCCGGCATCTTTATAAGTGAATTCTTGTCGTAGACATAGCCTCCGATACCCTGGTTAACGGTGTCATAGTTAAGAAGTCTGTTAGAGATACTTACATATGTCTCAGCCGAACGTAAAGGTCCGAAGCCCTGTGTAATGGAATCGCCGAGCCAGAGAACTTTGCACGTCTTAGTAGGGATCTCATAAGTCGAATCGATACTGAAGTTACGGATAAGTACTGTCGCATCACATGCAAGGTAGATGACGACATTGTGCTTTCCTTCCGGTAGAGTGAACTTCAGTGTTCCCTCATCTTCCAGATCCTTAACATACTTGATCTCGGTTATTAGTCCGTCGATCATGAGTTCGAAGGAATCCTCGGAACCTTTCCAGATGATCTTATAATCGAAAGATACCTGCGAAGCGTCTGTTATGAATTCCAGTGTCTTGGCAGTTGTGGCATCACATCTCTCGTACCAGAAATCCATTGCCTTTTTGAAGTATTCCATCTGAGGCTTACTATACTGATTAGCCTTCAGATAACCGTTTTTCTCTTCGAATTCATATGCTCCGAAGTATATCTTCTTAAGTTCATCGTTACTAATGATCATTTAATATCTTCCTCTCAATATTCAGTTTTTATATCGGTCAAGCCATACATTTCCTTGAAGGATTCGATGTCGGCCGGAGTTCTTATGAGCATCACATCCGTGAATCTCTTGTCTTCTT
>CADCQX010000172.1 GCA_902803695.1 Oscillospiraceae bacterium | reverse complement strand
GGCTTGAGCGAGTCCATCGGACCCGGCTGCGTTCACCTCGGTGTCGAGAACGTTCACAAGGTCGGTGCTATCGGTATCCCCGGCTATGGCTGGGAGTGCAAGATCATCGATGAGAAAGGTGAGCCTGTAAAGAAGGGCGAAGTCGGTGAGCTCTGCGTTAAGGGTAACGGCGTAATGGTCTGCTACTACAATAACCCTGAAGCAACAGCAGAAGTCCTCAAGGACGGGTGGCTTCTTACAGGTGATATGGGCCGCGAAGACGAAGACGGATTCATCTTCCTCGTAGACCGTAAGAAGGACGTTATCGTATCAGGCGGTGAGAACCTCTATCCTGTAGAGATCGAGGACTTCCTCATGAAGAATGATAAGATCAAGGACGTTGCCGTTATCGGACTTCCTGACAAGCGTCTGGGCGAGATCGAAGGTGCCATCATCGAAGTTAAGCCTGACATGGAGCTTACAGAGGACGAAGTAAATGAGTTCTGTCTGCAGCTTCCGCGTTACAAGAGACCTCGTCAGATCATCTTCGCACCGGTCCTTCGTAATGCAACCGGTAAGATCGAGAAGCCGAAGCTCAGAAAGCTCTACGGTCAGGAGCATCTGGTAGACTTCGAGAACCAGGATTGATAAGAATATCATGAGAGCACCGCAAGGTGCTCTTTTTTTCTTCGAAAACCATAGCCGGAAATGACTGCACCGCAGGCTTTTCGGGATGCCTTAGGACGGATTGTCGAGATTTCAAGATAATTGTCGATTTTTAAGGCGTTTCAAGTTGCTATCATCAAACCACCAAAACTTTAAAGGAGGTTTGTATGCTTAGCTACGAAGAATTTAAGGATAAGATCTCAAGGGAGATACTGGATTATCTTCCCGATGAATATTCGGACTACGAGGTCTCCATCGTGCCGACCCTCAAACATAATGAGAAGAATCTGGACGGACTTCTTATCAAGGATTCCAATTCGAACATTGCTCCCAACATCTATCTTAACGAGTTTTATGAAGCGTACAGGGACGGCGTGACCTTAAAGGAGATCTTCGAGAAGATCGCTGAGCTTCGTACCATGACGGATCCGGGTATGAATGTGGATCCTAAGAAGGTATTGGAATACTCCTATGTAAAAGACCATATATACGTGTGTCTCGTAAACTACGACCTTAACCGGAGATATCTGTCGGAAAGACCGTTTAGGCGTTTCATGGATCTCGCAGTTCTATACTACGTCAACATCAGTGAGTGTGATCTCATGAAGAACATAAGCGGAAGGATGATCATGTGCATAACGCATGATCTCCTGAAAAGTTATAACATCACGGAAGACGAGCTTTATAAAGTTGCAGTAAAGAATACCGGAAGACCCGGGAAATATGTCATCAATAATATTCGGGATGAAGTCGTGAAACTCCGTATCGAACATCTCGTAAGCGAAGGAATTGATGAAGAGACTGCCAGAAAAGGTGCAGAGGAAGAATTCTTCGATCCCGATTGCGATATGATGGTCCTTTCCAATGAAGACGGTCTTAGGGGAGCAGCGGTGATACTCAATAAGGATATCCTTAAGAAAGCTGCCGACATTGTCGGAGGCGATTTCTATATCCTTCCTTCGTCGGTCGATGAGGTCTTTATCCTGCCGTTCCGGATGATGGAAAATGAGGAGAATCTCATCGATATGGTATATGAAGCCAATACTCCGGTCAGAGGAACAGATAAGTATCTTTCTGACAATGTATATTTCTATGATTCAAAAAAACGTGAGATCGGAATTGCCAAATCATCAGCCTGTCATAAATGAAATGACATAATTGTTGAACTTCTAATAGAGTTGTTCTGTTCCGGAATGGTAAGATTTGTTCATAACCTAACTATACGAGGAGATTTATCTATGGGTTTTGGCAAAGATTTTATGTGGGGAACAGCAACGGCATCATATCAGATCGAAGGTGCCTGCAATGAGGACGGCAAGGGACTTAACTGTTGGGATGTATATGCATCCACCAGCGGCAGGATCAAGTTCAACGAGAATGCAGACGTTACATGTGATCACTATCATCATATGAAGGAAGACGTGGCACTGATGAAGGAGATCGGAGCAAAAGCTTACCGTTTTTCCATCAGCTGGACCAGAGTACTTCCTGACGGAATAGGCAAGGTTAACGAGAAGGGACTTAAGTTCTACTCTGATCTCGTTGATGAACTTTTGGCAAACGGTATCGAACCGCTTATCACTTTATATCACTGGGATTATCCGTTCGAACTTCATAAGAAGGGCGGCTGGTTGAATCCGGAAAGTTCCGAGTGGTTCCTCGAGTATACCAAGGTAGTTGTTGATGCACTGTCCGACAGAGTATCCTACTGGATCACTCTTAACGAACCACAGTGCGAGCTCGGATGCGGATTCAAGATCGGTAATCATTCACCGTTTGAACAGCATAACGTAAGAGATCTTCTTATCATGGGTCATAACATTATCCTGTCTCACGGTAAGGCAGCTAACTATATAAGAAACAACGCAAAGAAACCGGCAAAGATCAGCTTTGCTCCTATAGGTCCTTGCGCTCTTCCTGAGAATGATTCTGCGGAAGCTATCGAGAAGGCAAGAAAGCAGACATTCAGCACTAACAAGGATAACTTCTGCTTCAGTATCTCCTACTGGTCAGATCCGATCTATCTCGGAAAGTATCCTGACGAACTTATCGAAGATTATGGTGACCTCGTTCCGAAGTTTACAAAGGAAGAATGGGATCT
>CADCQX010000171.1 GCA_902803695.1 Oscillospiraceae bacterium | reverse complement strand
TACTCAGCGAAAGCCTTCTCAAACTGATCAGTATATCTTCCTGCCGTGAGCCAGAACTCAAGTGAACTGTCTACGAGGTTGACCATCTCTTCGTGGCCGTAAACTCTGCTCGCGTACGGAATCCTGTCTCCTTCCTCGAATGGCTTCTTCTTATTGTGATATGTATCGCAATAATCCTTTACCATCTCCAAGATCTGTTCTCTTGCTTCTTTTTCCGACATGTTTTCAAACATAAATATGCTCCTTGAAAAATTATTTTGTTATGTACTCGCTATTGATAAAAGCGTTGATCTGCTTATCCATGATCTCAGGGATCTTGGTCATATCGCCTTCTTTGTAAACTCTTGTCCACTCACATACTCTGGCGATAGCTTCGTTGACATTCCATGTAGCCTTCCAGCCCATTGCTCTCTTGATCTTGCTGCAATCGAGCTTAAGGAAGTTTGCCTCGTGAGGACCTTCCTTATCGGCCTTGTCTACACGCTTAACGCCGCCCATGTTGTTAACGAACATATCAACGATATCTCCTGTTGTTACGCAGTCGATATCATCAGGTCCTACGTTGTACCATGATGCGAGCGAACCGTCATTCCACTGTTTCTCACAGATCATGAGGTAAGCCATTACAGGCTCGAGGACATGCTGATATGGTCTTGTTGAATATGGGTTTCTTACGACGATGTCATCGCCCTTGAGGAAAGCGCGGACACAGTCAGGAATGATCCTGTCGTTAGCGAAGTCTCCGCCTCCGATAACATTACCTGCACGTGCGGTAGAGATAGCAACCTTGCCGTCTTCAAAGAATGATGACTTATAGCTGTGAGTAACGAGTTCGCTGCAGGACTTGGAGTTTGAGTACGGATCATATCCGTCCAAAGGCTCGTTCTCTCTATAGCCCCATTCCCACTCGTTGTTCTTATAAACTTTGTCTGTTGTTACGTTCAGAAATGACTTAACGGAATCGGTAAGTCTTACACACTCCATGATGTTGACTGTTCCGATAACGTTTGTCTCATATGTGTACTTAGGATCCTTGTAGGAATCTCTTACGATAGGCTGTGCTGCCATGTGGATTACGATCTCAGGCTCAGCCTTCTTGAAAGCTTCAAAGAGCTTGTCAAAATCTCTGATGTCTCCGATAACGGATGTCATCTTGCCCTCAACATCTGCGAGGGAGAAAAGATCCGGGGTTGTCGGTGCTTCGAGGGAATAACCTGTAAGGATAGCGCCTGCATTTACGAGGATCCTGCTCATCCATGTTCCCTTAAAACCCGTATGTCCGGTAAGGAATACTTTCTTGCCTTTGTAAAACTCGAGATCGACCATATTATTCCTCCCAGATCATCCAAGGTGCTTTTCCGGAATCGATCAAAGACTCGAGAAGTTCCTTATCACGCTTTGTATCCATGCACTTCCAGAAGCCGTCATGAACATAAGCATTGAGCTGACCGTCTTTTGCAAGGTTCTCTATAGGAGCCTTCTCGAAAACAGTCGAATCACCTTCGATGTAGTCGAATATCTCAGGTTCGAGGACCATATAACCGCCGTTGATGATGGCGCCGTCATTCTCACTCTTCTCACGGAATCTCAATACGGAACCGTCTTCTGCCATATCAAGACAACCGAACTGCTGTCCTGCATTGATGGCTGTCATGGTAGCGATCTTGCCCTTTTCATTGTGGAATGCGATGAGCTTATTGAGATCAACGTTACATACGCCGTCACCGTATGTAAGCATGAAAGTCTCGTTTCCGACATATTTCTGGATCCTCTTGATACGTCCGCCTGTCATAGTGTTAAGGCCTGTATCGATAAGAGTTACCTTCCATGGTTCTGTGTGGTTCTTATGAACGATCATCCTGTTCTCGGCTGTAAAGTCGAATGTTACATCAGAGTTGTGGAGATAATAATCCGCGAACCACTCCTTGATAACATACTGCTTATAACCGCAGCAGATGATGAATTCGTTAAATCCGAATGCCGAATAATATTTCATAATGTGCCAAAGGATCGGCTTTGAACTGATCTCAACCATCGGCTTTGGCTTAAACTGACTTTCTTCACTGATCCTTGTTCCGAATCCGCCTGCCAGAATAACAACTTTCATGTATATCGTCCTCCATAAGTATTAGGCATAGTCCACAAGCATTATACATTATTATTATTAGAAGCGATATTAATTATCTTTGGCAATT
>CADCQX010000170.1 GCA_902803695.1 Oscillospiraceae bacterium | reverse complement strand
TCCTCGACCCAAGAGATACATATGCTGATGCTTCCGAGTGGGAGACAAAGGCTAAGGATCTCGCAGGCAGATTCATCAAGAACTTCGGTAAGTACGAAGGCAACGAAGCTGGTAAGGCACTCGTTGAGGCTGGCCCAAAGCTTTGATCTTAAACTTATGAATAACAAGAAGACCACCGCAAGGTGGTCTTTTTCATTTGAAAGAAAAGAGGGCGCGGATATGACAGCTTTTGAAACGGTTACCGTGGTATTAGGGATAATATCTTTGATAATACCAATAGTTCCCGTTTTTTGTAAGTTGTCGGGGATACGCTGTAAGTTGTTCCAAAACCATATGAAGGCGGCAGGAAGCTCTCTATACTGTAGACATAGAAGAGAAGAGCGATAAATGAGGTAATGCCGCCGTTTTATTTCTTGGATATTATCTATCGTGACCCTTGTATATACAACCGCTTTTCTCTGAGTAGATACGCAACCCCAATAAAGCAAGTTACTCCTTATTATCGGCGGCTTACCTCAACGGTAGATAAGAGGAGAATTATGAAGAGAAAGACACTTACAATCGCCATCGTAATATATTCGATCTTCTTCCTTATGAACCTGGCATTTACCGCGATCGATTGGGATGATCTGTTTCTCCCTTTGTCGGTAAATTATGTATTTATAGGTTGTGTAGGCCCCGGACATTCCTCTGAAGCTTATCGAAAAGGACCGCTTTACTTCATTGACTATGACCAGCAAGGACCGATCCCGGTTACCAGAGATGAGTATAAGTACTGTACCGTCTTTATGAAAGGTCAGTACCTGAATCTGAAAAAACAGGGATACTATGATTCTCCCAGTCATTCCTGGAGTGGGGTCTATATCGAATTTCCGTTCAGAAAAGGGGATTATTACGATCTGAGCAAGACAGGATCATTTGATTATAATGTCAGGTCGCTTTATCTCAAAAAGACGAAATATCCTGAGTGGATGAATGATGCAATCATAAGAGTTTTCGAGGAGAATAATGTGACGAACGGATATTATATGTGTCTCTTAAACAAAAAGAAAGAAGGCGATGAACTATATGACACTGATAAGGCTTGCTATAAGGATGCTCCTTGGTTTTGTCGCAATCGGAAAGATGAGAGATTCCGGAAGATCCATGATATGTATGCGGCTGAATACGCTAATCTCAAGTTGTGTTCGGAAGGAAAGACAAAGCTTCCTTACCTGGGTCGCAGCACGACAGTAATGGAAAAACTCGTCGAGTATGAGAGTTTATGGACGCCTTCTAAATATCTGTACATGGATGATTACGACCGATACAACATTATAAAGTGTCCGGCTCTTCTCACCAAGGATGACGACGATTACCTGAATGATGCCATGCTCACATACATGAAGCTGCGCTACTTCGATCACATGTTTAGAGGTCCGCACATTGTCTATTACGAGATCAAATCCTACGAGGACATGACCATCATGACGTTCGTGATCCCGGCCGAGAAGAAGGTGGGTTACATCGAGTTCGTTACCAATAATCCCCTGTCGCGCGAGAAGACCATACAGGAGATTAAACTCGCGATCAAGACAGGAGGTCTATGCCCGGTCGTCAAATTCTCCAACGCCTTTATGCATACGATGGTCATCTTTATGGTACAAAACAGTGTCTTCGGAGCCGTCTATCTTTTTGCTGATTCTCGAAAAAGAAGGCGCGCCGTACAGGTATAGAACACCCATTGTTACACGAAATCAGAACTTGATCTTTGCGGTAAAGATGCCATCCTTCAGCGAGAGATCCAGTGAATATCCGAGAAGGCGCAGATTGTTTTCGACGATAGAAAGACCAAGACCTGTTCCGGTCTCATCCTCGCCTTTGACAAACGGCTTCTTGAGGTCTTTTACGTTCTTGATCTCAAGCGATGTCTTGTTTCTTATCGTAAGCTCCGTTGCCGTCAGATTAACGGTGACAGTTGAGTTCGGATCAGCGTGATGAGCGCAGTTGGAAAGCAGGTTATCGAGTGCCTGCTTGAACAACTTAGGATCAGTTTCGACCGTCATGGATGATCCCTTAAATTCTGTCTTCAGTGAAGCAACTTTATAAGCCATATCGTGGTCTTTGATACTCTGTTTAACAAGCGAATCGAGATCGACAAATTCAGGCTCGACAGAGACGGAACCTGATTCACTGTGAGTATAATCCAGGATATCTTCGATCTTTCGGTTCATCTTATCGGTGTTCTGTTCGATAGAGTTATAGTGCGGTTCAGGGTCCAGAGTGAATCCTTCGCGCACTGTTTTGAGGCTGCTTGTAATCTCTTCAATAGGCGTCTTAAGATCGAGAGCCATTGCTTCTATGGCGCCTCTTCTGAATTCCAAGACATCCCAGATGTGACGCTCACGTCTGTATGCAAAATATGTCCAAACGAGAGCGATCAAAAATGCGATGATCACGGCTAATGAATAAACGGTAATACAGGTGTACGGCATCATCTCAAATGCAGAAGGGTCGTCATCAAATGCGATCTTCAAAGACCAATCGAGCTCAGGGAAAAACGGTGTAACTGTAGCAGGAAGGCCGGTATCTGTGTCGGTGATAATAAAGTTATAATAAGATCCATATATATCGGAAGGGACATCGGCATCCTTATCCAGTCTGTACAACCTGGTTGTCTTGTCAAAAACCTGGCTGGTATTTCCGTAACCGTAACAATAATTCACATCATCTTCTGTGAGCGCATTTTCAGGAGAACGATAGATGATGTACAGTAAACTTGTTTTATTGATAGGGACACAGCCTGAAGTATCTTCCGGAGTCAGATCCACATAATCTTCCAGTGTCAGAAAATCCATATTGCCTATATCGTTTTCGTCAGAATAGACGGTTGCATCTTCCGGAATGGCAGTTTCGAAATAAATATGAATACTAGGCCCATCGCCGGTTGACTCATCGGAAGCTTGGAGCATACCCGGAAGAGCATAATAATCTTTGTTGATGTAGAACTCTCTGAAACAATAGGCTTTTGGTCTTGAGGTGAAATATGAAGAAAGCGGAGATGTACGGACAAATCTTTTAACCGGGTCATCATAAGAAGGGTAGTATCCTTCTTTCATTAATTCCGAAGGAAGAACGGACATATCCATAAGCTCAAATGGGTAACCGTCAATATAATAATTTTCTTCATCTTCGAAAACTTCTAAAGATAAAAAAACAACAGCGCGGTTTCTTGTCTCGGCGATCTTGTTATCATTGCAATATGCTGATATGTACATGTTTTCCAGCTCCCATCTTTTATCTAGTTCGAGCTGAAGTTCCCTGATCTTCGATCTTATTTCTTCTGACGAATCTGCATCGTAGATCAACTGCATATAATATGCAAAATAATTAACTATATCAACAAATCTGTTGTATCTCTCTTTTCGTTGTTTTTCGGCGAGATAGAAGATCCATGTATAAGATACGCAAAGGAATATCAAAACAAGAGCGACGCTTCACAAAAGAAGCATCCTCAAGAAAGATGGTTTTCTAATTGATTTCATTTATCTTCCTATTCCATAGCCCTGCCCACTGATTCTCCTTTATGCAGAGGCTATGGGAAGATTATAATTGCTGATCGATTAAATGTAAAACTTTAGAACTTGATCTTTGCAGTAAAGATGCCATCCTTCAGCGAGAGATCCAGTGAATAACCGAGAAGGCGCAGATTGTTTTCGACGATAGAAAGACCAAGGCCTGTTCCGGACTGGCTTCTTGAAGTCTCGCCTTTGACAAACGGCTTTTTAAGCTCGTTTACATCATCGACCTTAAGCGATGTCTTGTTGCTTATCGTAAGCTCGGCTGTCGTCAGTTTAACGGTGACAGTAGAGTTCGGGTCAGCATGACGGGCGCAGTTGGCAAACAGGTTGTCGAGAGCCTGTTTGAACAGTTTCGGGTCAGTCTCGATCTTTACGGACGAGTCCTCAAAATCAGTCTTCAGTGAAGCAGCCTTGAGAAGCGTGCTGTGATCTTTGATGCTCTGCTCGATGAGTGAATCGAGATCGACGATCTCAGGCTCGACAGTAAGCGAACCTGATTCGCTCCTGGTAAATCCCAGAATGTCCTCGACCATGCGGTTCATGGTTGCAGTGTTCTGTGACAGGACTTCGTAGTGCGGAGCAGGGTCCAGTTCGAATCCTTCCTGCAAAGTCTCCACGCATGCGGTAATAGCTGCGAGAGGAGTCTTAAGATCATGAGCCATTGCTTCCGTGGTCTTTCTTCTGAATTCCAGGACCTCCCATACCGAGCGGTCGTGCGTGTACTTGAGGTAAGACCATATAAAAGCTATGACAAGGGCAATGATCAACGCCAGAACCGGAAGCGTAACACAGGTATATGGCATCATCTCAAAAGCAGACGGTTTCTCATTATATGCAACCCTAAGGGACCATTCGAAGTTAGGGAAGATACGCACACTCGTAATGTCCTGATAAACAGTCGAGTTGTAGCTCACGGAAGAGTTTCCGCTGATGTCGTCCTTTGAGTATTCGATGGTCTCGTCGAGCTTATAAAGCTGCTCAGATCCGTTATATCCGTACATGTAATTTACGTCTGACTCGGTAAGCGCTTTTTCCGGAGGACAGTAGAAAGCCATCACATAACACAGGCCCTCAATGTACTCGTAACCTGTGGTGTCTTCAGGCGTCAGATCACACAGTTCCTCATAACTTGAGTAATTCGTGATGATGCTAAGATCATCGTCCAGTAAAGTGAATACCTCGATCGCATTGTCATCATAATCACTCATGTAAACGACCAGACTATTTTCATTTTCGTCTTCTTCCGGCATATCCGCATACATGAGCATACCGGGAAGGGCTTTATTCTCTTCATTGGTATAGATCTCCCTCAGCACGTAGCTTTTGCGTGTTTTCTTTTTCGAAAAAGAATCGAGAATGCTCTTTACAGGATCCTTGCCTTCTTGCGAGTTTGTCGAAGGGTACACCTCCGGGTTGAGAAGCTCCTTCGGAAGGACCGTCATGTCCTCAAGTTCCAGTTCGTTCTTATAGAGATAAAAGAAATACTCTGATCCGAAATAATTGATCGGATAAATGGCAATTGCTCTGTTTCTGGTCTCAGCGATCTTGGAGTTAAAGAAATAAGCCGAGATATATATGTTATCTTCAGCCCAGATCGAATCAAGCTTTGACTGGATCTGAGAAATATATGTCAGCGATTCCGGTGAACTGATCGTTCCCTGCTCATAGATGAGCTGCATTAAGGCAGACATCTGATTCAGTTCAAAACACAATTTGTTGAAGTTTTTCTCGCGCTGTGTCTTCACGAGGTAAGCAAGTATCGCAAAAGCAATGCTCAAAAAAGCGAGCACAAGAGCTGCGCTTCTTATCAGAAAATTCTTCAGAAAGGCGGGTTTCTTGATCGATCTCATACATACCGTCCTCAGAGGATCTTGTAGCCGCTGCCGATGATCGTCTTGATCGTGGCACCGGTGATCTTCTTTCTAAGGTTTTTGATGTGGGTATCTACGGATCTGTCGTTGACGTCAATGTCTTTTCCCCATACGCGGTCAAGAAGATAGGAACGCTTCATGACACGCCCCTTGTTTTCGATAAGGACCTTAAGAAGAAAATACTCCTTAGGCGACAGCTGTACTTCCTTATCGCCGTCAGTTACTTCCATCTTTTGTGTGTAGACGCGGACGTCGCCGCAGGAAAGGACTTTCTCATCACGGATGCCGGCACGGGCCAAAAGAGCAAGGATCTTGGCATAAAGGATCTTAAGGGAAAATGGCTTTACCATGTACTCGTCGGCACCGATCTCGTAACCGGTCAGGATGTTGTCCTCATTTCCGAGTGCGGTCAGGAAGATAATAGGGCATGTGCTTCTCTTGCGAAGTGCCTTACATACTTCAAATCCTGACGGGCCCGGGAGCATTATATCAAGGATGGCAAGGTCATAGTCAAAGCTCATGATGAAATCCATCGCAGCATGACCGTCAGGGGCCTGATCGATATCAAATCCGCCCTTGTTCTCAAGAAAAGTCACGATGTAGTCTCGCAGTTGTTTCGAGTCTTCGACTAATAGGATCCTTGCCATATATTATGCGTCCCCCACAAGACCATATTACACCAAGGATGTGTGGATTGTGTGTAGATTGATGTCAAATCAAGTTCAACCCCTGCAAAAGGACACCGATAAGTATGAAGAGAGCAGGTGTCGCGAAAACAAGACCTACAATAAAGCTTACTATAAGCCCCTGGAAAGGAGTTCCGATATAGTAATCATCAAGTTCATCCATGTCGACATGAATGGTCGCCGTAGAACAGACATCGGCAATAAGGAACTTGCTGGCATACATATAATTGCGGACACGATAGTTCCTGCCGTTATATTCAAATTCGTAAACAGGTGAATAGACCCATGATCCGCCGCCGTCATTATCGCTGCTGTACTTGCAGTCGTGTTCGACACACATAGCTTCAGTCACATATCTGCAATGCTTGATGCGGTATGCGACTCGGAGAATGCCTTTTACTATAGATATAAGGCCGACAGCGGCGAATGCTCCGAAAAAGTAGAGAGGGAAACCGTTCTTAAGTCTTGATCCGATCGTCTCTGTTTCAGTCCTCTTCATAAGGAGAGCTCCTGCAAGGCAAAGGCCAATAACGAACAGGATAATGAGAACAGTTGCAACGATCTTTGCTGTCTGCATCTTCTTGTTTTCCATATATCATTCCTCTTTTCTTATTTCCTTCGTATATATTAGCAATTCCGGCAGGGGTTATCAATTGATACAAGCCTTGTAGTGTATTTCCAACCTTAGGTTATAGATCAAAATACAGCTTTGTATTTTCGCAACTTCAGGTTGGAAAAATAAAATCGCGTTTTTTCAAATCCAACCATAGGTTGGAAAAAGCCACGAGGGCACTTTTGGAAATTCAACCATAGGTTGGATAAGTGCTCGATATATCGGTTTAAAGCCTCCTTTTAAGCCGGGATCACTGTGGTTTTGAAGAATAGCTCCAGCCTTAGGTTGGAAAAATAAAAATGAGATTTTGAGAAAGAAACTTAAGGTTGGAAAAGTGAAGACTACAACACGGGAACGCTGATACACGGACCATCTCAAATCCGGATCTAATGAGAATAAGGTTGGAAAAGTTTAATTCGGAGGGCAAGGATGATATTAGGTTGGAAAAATGAAACGGAGCCTCAAAAAGCAAAAAAATACCACCCGGCCATTGAACTGACCGGATGGCTATCAATTTAGGAAAGGTAATTATCTTATTCTGCTTTGAACTTCTTCGACCTGATTACGAGGAGGGCGCCTGCTGCGAAGATGCATACCATTGCAATCGCAACTGTGTGAGAAGAAGACTCACCTGTCTTGGTAACAGTGGATGTGGTCTCACTTCTGTCAGGTGTTGAAGAAGTTGTCTTGTTTGCTGATCCGGTAGGAGTCGGAGTAGCAGTTGTCTCTGCAGAAGAATTTGTCATACCTGAAGTTGACTTTGTAGGAACAGTAGTAGGTGTTGCCTTAGCACTGTCGCTGTTAGAATTCTCAGATGTTCCTGTTACGGTTGTAGCAGGAGTCTCTGATGATGAACCTGTTGTTGTGACCTCGGATCCGTCCTTGCCTGTCTCAGCAGAGGAAGCAGTAGTTGTTGTATCATCAGAACCTGAGGTTGCAGTTGTTGTTCCGTCACTTGTTGAAGGTGTTGTAGATGTGTTTTCACCTGAAGTAGCAGGTGTGGTTGTTGTGCTGTCATCACCTTCTGAAGAACTTGTTGTGGTTGTGGATGACTCAGAAGAAGATGTAGATGTAGTTGTAGTAGTTACTTCTTCCTTATAAGAATCCTTAAATTCCACAGTTGTTGTTTTATCCTCAGTAAGAGCGATATCATTTGCCACGCTTCCTGAACCGGATTCTGTTCCGCCGATCTGATAGGTTATCGAAACGGTTGTTCCGTCTACACTATAGTCTGTCTCTTCAACTGTATATGTCAAAGAAGAGTCGATATCCTCGAGATCCTTATAGTAATAATCGTTATCGGAATCATATGTGAAATCCTTGCCGAGTGTGTAAGGACCATATGTCTTTCCGTTGCTGGCAGTGATAGTAAACTTGAGTTCAGTAAGATCGGAGTCAGAGACATCACCCTCGATAGTCTTTGTGATACGAAGTGAACCTTTTGGAGTAGGATTTACAAAACCTCTTCCAAGGAGATGCTGTACTTCCTTATTAGGAGAATAGTAAGAAGCATCATACTGACCTGCGCCCTTGCCTACAGGGTAATTGGAAGACTCTGCCTCGATATACTTAAGAAGAGGATCAAAAACTGTATTCCACATAGAGTCACCGTTGGTGTAGTCGTAGTCATCTCTTCCGGTGATTTTCTTCTCGACACCCTTGTATCCGTACGGCCCCTCTTTGTTTACAAGGAAGTCTTCCGGAGCAACGATAAGCCAGATAAGATTCTGATATACATATTCGTTTGGACCGCTGTTGGACCAGTACCAGCCGGCTTCTTTTGTGCCGTTGTCTCTGAGTTCGCAGATCTTATCGTAGATTCCCTGACGGTCCATCAAGACGACCATAAGCTTGCTCTTAACATCGTCGCTGTAATTTGTATCAGACAACAAGGAGCGGGAATAATCTACGCTTGATGCAGGACCCTGCTTCATGATCTCAAGACAATAAGCCAACTCATCTATATCCTGAGTACCTGACTCGTTACGGATCTTGCCGCCTTGTACAGATGGAGCATCAGTAAAAATATACGCATCAGTACTTTCAGCCGCTCTTACACTCTTGTAACCAAACGCACCGAGAACCAATGTTGCCGCCAAAAGACAAGCAACAAAAGAAACAACTTTCTTCAGTCTGCTCATAGGGAATTTAACCTCATTCAATTTTTTCAAACTCAATAATATCTTCAAACTCAATTGACAGTATCTTACCTTGGCACGAAAATTTTTGTCAACGTAATTTTACATACAGTTATGACATAATTTTGCCACATTCTTTGTGCAATAAATCATATCAAAAATCTTTGTTTCTCTCGAAAACGCTGGCGCTCTAGTCATACCGCCGTTTTCATGGATGTTTAATACTTGACTACATCTCTATCGTTGATATAATCAATGAGTCCTTAATAGTTTGCAAAGTTTGTAATCTGCTAAGGAAGGAGGAAGAGAAAAATTAAGAGAAATGAGAAAAAAGCGCCCATTCAGGCGCCGTAGTTTTGCGTATGCAAAAACAGACTTATTTCCAAACTATTGAGAACAAATTCATGAATTAATACCATAGTCTGACAAAGATCTTGTCGGGCCATGGAAATATGTTTGGGGGAAAAAATGAGAAAGACATTTTTAAGTATTATGGCAGCAGTCTTAACAGCCATAACTTTGATCACGATCCTTCCTTATACATCAGGAAAGGTTGAAGCAGCTACAACATACAAATACACATCCCAAGGCGGCGGAGTTCCGTTTGTAGGAAGTTATCTGGGAAATCATGTGGAATATGACAACAGATATCAGTATTACTATCCTGAGAACTATAGTGGCTCTGATTTGGATGTATATTTTATGTTTACCGGCAGATCCAAGTTCTCATCTATTACAGAAATAGAAAATGAAGATAATACAAAGACTGAAGAATACTTGAGCAAATGGGTCAATAATTACGGTATTAAGCCATTTGTTCTTATAGTTATCAAGGTCCACGAGTGCTGCGCTGACGGTGCGATTGGTAAAATGAATGAATATGACTACTATCACTATGTAGCAGAAGGACCATTTGAGCAGCTTGTCGGCTTGGTCAAAAACGGGCACTTCAGCAAAGCAGGAGCAAGAAGCAATCTGTACATTTCCGGTTATTCCATGGGAGCATCGGCCGCCTTGTTTACAGCTACCATTCATGGAAGCACATATAATTTCCAGGGAGTCGGAGCATTTAGTCCGTCAATGCATTTTTTAAGTTCCAACTGTAATACCGCATTTTATTACAATGGTTGGCAGAATATTCCATACCCTGATCTTAAGTATTGGTTCTACTCATATGGTTCTTTGGAGGATACACCTTTTAAGGAGCATGCCGAGCAGTATTATCAGGATATCTGTCTGACTAAGTCCGGCGTTAATGCAACATTGAGCAAAATTGAATACTACGATCCGACTAACAAAAACGATCAGCACAACTGGAGACTTTTCAGAAGAGAACTCTTTACCTTCATTTATAGTGTAAACCACGATTATAAGTGCCCTGACATAAATACGATCAATTCGGCTAATGATATCAATGCATTGGTATGGTCTGAGTCGACTAATGAAGGCGATAATTATTGGACAAACCATGCTATTCAGGAGGGGAATAAAGTGCCTGAAAATATTTCAGAGGTTCAGGAATCATATGCGAACACACCTACCCCGGAAATTTATATAGTTCATTATTATGTAAATGGAACAGAAGTCTGTGAGGCTCGTGTTCAGGAAGGCTGTCCTATACCGAAGTATCCGTCCGGTCTGTCGGGTGAATACATTTGGTATTACAGCAAAGACACGAAGGCGAAACAGGTAGACCACTCTAAGGGTGTTTACAAAGACTACAATGTAAACGGTACAAAGATTAAGTAATGACTTGAGGACCGCTTCTTCGGAGGCGGTTCCTTTTTCTCGAAAACAAAGGAGTCTGTCTCTGTTTCACTTTGATGCTGGCTCTTTCATATGAAAGCAAAATCGGGACTGATTCCATCGTCCGACCATGCTAATATGAACATAAGCACAGTCCGTGAAAATGGGCGGTTTTCCCTCAGATGTGATACTTCCCACAAGTGGGATAGTCTGACAAAGGAGGGCGCTAACATGACAGATTTTGAAACGATATCAGTAATATTAGGCGTAATAACATTGATAATAGCTTCAATAAGTCTGTTGTTGAAGCTATTTGTTTACCTGGATTCCAGGTATAAAAACAAATAAAAACACACCCACTGGATTGACTGCCTCTGGGTGTGTAAATTAATAAAACACATCTGAGGGAAACCGTCCTAGCGGACTGTGTTCCTCTGTTTGGATTATATCATGGCAGGAGGATAAAAGACAAGTTGCCTGGAACACTTTGACACTCGGATTTTTCTCAAAAACAAAGGACCGCGGTGGTTGCCGCGGCCCTTTGCGAAAGGAGATACAAAACTATGACTACACAACACTACACAACCAGAAAAACAATGACAAGAAAGATAAGAAAGGAGGTAACTATTCGCTTTTGTTTTTCTTTATGGCTCTATAGTATCACGGTGCCCTGTCCATTAATGGTACAGTAAACAACTTTTTTGCCAGTTAATTGCAAAACTAAAGTTAGTTTTTTCAAGCTTGCTTATTATTCGGAGCAGGAGCATTAGCTGACGGCTGCTTGCGGCTCAATTCAACAAGTACCCAGTCCAGAGATTCGATATTGTATTCTTTTCCGCAGTACGGGCAATACTTGTTCTGAACGGCATTAAAGTTACCACCGCACGAAGGGCACTGCATCTTGGTCATCGAGAAATTCATATCCATAGGGATATCCATTCTTCTTACAAAGACTGCCTTGAATACATCGCGCTTGAAGATTACCTTGTCGCCTTCTGTATAAAGCACATCGAAAAAGGCATTCGTAGTTACGAATACTTTTCCGTAATCTTCCTGGAAACCGGTCAGTCCCAATGCGCTTCCGTAGTTCAGTTCGATAATGTTCTTGAAGTATGGATCCAGAGCAGGTCCCTTGTAAAACATCAGTTCCTGTTCATTCGGAGCAAAAACGGCAGTCTTGATAAGGGATATAGCTTTGCTTGTGAAATACTCAAAAGAGAAATCAGGAGAGATAGTCTTCATCCTTTGCTCAAAACTGTTTCTCGAGCCGATCGTTCCGAATTTACCGTGGGACTGCCTCGGTCCGACTACAAAAAGTCTGACCAGGCGGTATATACCATAGGCCATAAAACCCGAACCCATACCATATATGGGGAGTATAAATATGAAGGTCGGTATGATCGAATAATTGAAATCTCCTCTGATCAACGAGAGCACAGTACCAAATACTCCGAGTAGTAAAGTGGTTACAATTCCGCCCACTATGAAAAGCCACATTTTCGCTTTATGCTCACCGCTGGTGGGAGCTACGTCTTCCAGGAAATGATAGCCTGTTACCTTCGGGAACAGATCATCCATCTTGTACACGGTACCGCAATAAGGACAGCCGCCCTGAAGCTGAGCCAGAGTACTTACGTTTCCGCAGTTCGGACACGAAACACTCTCGTTATCAGGATGTATGCCGGATATCACATCTGTGATGGTCGTGTACATGACGTTGTGTCTGTTGTCGTTAAACAGTACGACTCCGTTTCTGGTTATCTTCTTTTTCAAACCATACTGCTCATG
>CADCQX010000169.1 GCA_902803695.1 Oscillospiraceae bacterium | reverse complement strand
GAGTATTCTCCGCTCTCCTTATCTTTCTGGAAGAACAGATAAGACCACTCATCATTTACATCTGCAGGAACAGCATATGTGGTATAGTTCTCAGTCTCTTCAATTATAAAGACTCCGATAGATGTACCATTTGCTGTGACCCATGTATTATCAAAAGTATATGTAAATGAACTTGAACCCTCAGTAAACTCAAGCGGTCTAACACCCATAAATGTATAGAACTGATATCCGGAATATGTGAAGTAAACGAGGTTTGCCTCTACTGACAAAACACTATCCATTCCTTCGGTAATGTCTAAGAAAACATTTCCCTCCTGGTCATAATCAACTTTATAGGAGATCTTCTGCGCATTTATATCGATCTTTTCAGCGCCGGAATGAGCATCATCAATATTCGCATTAACCTGATCCCAGATATCATTACCGGCATCATAATAGTCAGTAAACCTATGATCAAGATAAGCTGCATACCAATAATAACCGTCCATATGGGTTATATTCTCACAATATCCGTTAAATGCCATATCGATGTACATTCTGCAGATCTCATCAATCTGCTCATCGGTATAATCATATCCCAAAAGCTCAATCTGAGATCTGAGCATGTTTACGATACCGGAAACATAATTAATGTTCGGGAAATAGAATGAGATACCATATGACTCATATCGGGCTGAACCGTTCCTGTAATTGACATTTGCATCAATCAACTTAATAAGCTGTTCGTCAGAGTCTGTGTTTTCAAGCAACTTAGAAGACTTCACAAGGAAACTCTTAAGATCTATAAGGTTACCTGCCATATTACCTTCGGAACCGTAACTCTCACAACTGGTAGCATAGTTCTGGAATCCGGTAAATGCCTTGGCGTCATAAGAACTGTAGAATATCTCTCTCATAACGTCTGCGTAAAGAGTCTCAAACTCTTCCATGCAGCCAAGATTGATAACTGACATGGTTCCCTTAGTAAACATTTCTGATCTTTCATCATCCAAGATAGATGTATAGAACTCTATTTCATGCTGATACATAGAACAAACAGAGGTACCGAGTACCAGTCCGTCACAATCAACATGTTCATTGAGATATGAAATGTAGCCCGTCGGAAGTCCTATAGCTGCAGGAATACTCTCTTCAGATGCGATCATATAGTTAGCATAAGGAGCTATACATGTAGCGTATTCAACTGAACCCGAAAGACATGTATTAAATCCGATAACCTCAAATATAACGCCACCATCGATCAAAGCCTTTTCAAACTCAGGCATGGTCATATTATCATTCTGGTATTCTTCTATCTTAGAAGGATCCAGATTAAAGATACTTACAGTATTACCGTTGCTGTCGTTGTAGAACAGTTCTTCATGTTCCATACAACCATAAGGCTCAACATAACCATGATCCCACATTACGAGCATATACTTCTTAGCAGGATATTTCTCCTTACCGAACTTAATGAAATCAGACAAAGTATCAGCTGAACCCATTGAAGTAAGGTCATATTGTCCTATCTCGGAGATATTACCCTTCTCTACCCTGAAACGGCCGATAGCATATGAAGGGATATCAACTTTACTTACAGGAGTACCCGAGAAAGAAGAATCCTTATTTCTCCAAGCATATGTTCCTCCGGTCTCAACAATGACATTTACATTATCAGAAGATGTCTCTTCTGCCATCTTATTAAGAAAATATGATGCAACACCGGATTCAGTCTCGAGATTAGTACCGCACATATAGACAAGAACAGTCCACTCTGCAGCGTCTTCCGGATAATCAGCATCAACAACCTTAAGAGTAGGCGTTGGTGTTGCTGTAGGATCCTTATCCTCATCTTTATCCTTATCCTTGTCTTTATCCTTATCTTTGTCCTTGTCTTTGTCTTTATCCTTATCCTTTTCTTCGTCCTTTTCCTTATTCTTTTCCTTTTTCTCGGCACGAAGCTCAACACTAGTCTTTCTGCTATCTTTCTCCTGGATCTTATTTGCTGCAAAATAAACAAGACCACCAATAAGGCCAAAGACGATAAGGCAAGCAACAACAGCAAGAATAATAGGAAGAACAACAGATTTCTTCTTCGGCTTATCAGTATCACCAGCCGAAGGAGTGTCATCTACAACATCTGTCGCTACAACAGGATTAACTTCATCAGGATCCGTTGTTTCTTTTGCCTCTTCAGCAACTACGGTCTGATGAACTTCCTCTGATGCACTCTCAGTGATCTCAGGCATGCTAACGACCTCGTCCTGGACCAGATCCTTATTCTCCTCGATATTAAATTCTTCCGGTATATTATCGTTTAAATGATTATCCACAATTCATTCCCCTTATTCAAAATCCCATGAATTGATGTATTTTTCCTGCTCAGGAGTGAGTACATCAATACTAATATCCTTTGTATCAAGCAAAATCTCAGCAACTCGGTTGTCGATGATCTCAGGAGTCTGATAAACCTTCTTCTCAAGCTCTCTGCCATATTTCGCAATATATCTTGCTGATTGAGCCTGTAAAGCAAAACTCATATCCATGATCTCAACAGGATGTCCGTCACCTGAAGCAAGATTAACGAGACGACCCTCGGCCAAGATATTGATCCTGTTGCCGTTCTCAAGTGTGTAACCAATGATATTATTTCTTACTTCTTCATAACTTACTGCTACGGATTCGAGATCCTTAATATTGACTTCACAGTCAAAATGACCTGCATTACAGCAGACGGCACCGTCTTTCATATTCAGGTAATGATTCTTCGTGATAACATCCTTACAGCCTGTTACTGTTACGAAGAAATCACCTACCTTCGAAGCCTGATCCATAGTCATAACTTCGTAGCCTTCCATTATTGCCTCACAAGCCTTAACAGGGTCGATCTCTGTGACAACAACTTTGGCACCAAGGCCCTTGGCTCTCATAGCAACACCGCGGCCACACATTCCGTAACCTGCAACTACTACTGTCTTACCTGCAACAACGAGGTTCGTTGTTGCCATAATAGCAGTCCATACAGATTGACCTGTACCGAATCTGTTATCGAAAAGGTGCTTACAACGGGCATCATTATCGGCAACAACAGGATACGTGAGCTTAGTCTCTTTCTCGAGGATCTCAAGTCTGTGAACACCCGTGGT
>CADCQX010000168.1 GCA_902803695.1 Oscillospiraceae bacterium | reverse complement strand
TAATTCTGAAAGCATTCTTGTTCCTGTAGCTGACAGTACAGGAAAGTGTGTTGCTGTTTTTGAATATAAGTGTTCTTTTGGTGAACTTAGCAGACTCGGTAATGAGGTTGAGAACAGAATACTCAAGGCTGTTATTGTATCCTGTGCAGCAGGTGTTGTTCTTTTCCTTATCCAGTTGTTTATTCCTAAACTCATTATGAGATCCGGAAGGAAGGGAGGTCAGACATTATGAGCAGAGCCTCCGTTGAAAGACGTAATAAAGAACAGAAGAAGACAATAGCTGCTACTATTGGTTATTGTTTCGTAATTGTTTTGGTAGTTCTTTTGGTTATGTCAGGTGTTCTTACAAAGACATACGTAAAATCCTTGCAGGTTGAACGAAGCGAATCCATGAAGTCAGTTGCAGTCGCATGTTCGGTTGCATTAAGTCATACGGATATCTCTGAAAACATGACTTGGCCGCTTCCTGTATATACTTATGCTGACGATAAACCATATGTTTATGATATCTACATTAAGGCCGGTAATTCATTCTTGAGAATGTATACCTCTTCCGGTGCGAAAGATCTTGAAGAATATACACTTAGCGGACTTTCAGACAGTGCAAGTGATGATTACAATAACTGTTTTGAACAGCAGATAGTTACTTTGTCTACCAGAGTTGAAGATAATGTCAGATATAAGTGTGCTATAGCTCCTATTATCAGTTCTCAGAATACAGTTGCAGGTATTCTTGAGGTAAGAATGCCTGAGTCTGATTTTGTTTCTACAGTAAACGGAATGTCTTTGAGCTGGATATTTACTATCTTCTCAATTGCTGTATCTGCCGGAATTATCATTTATGAGTTCAATCTTCTTATTTCTACTCTTTCCAAGGGAGTTAAGAGCAACATGCCTGTGCTTATCATGTTCGGCCATGATGCCTGTAAGTTTGTTTCGTTCTTTTTCTCCTTTGCGGCCGTCATGCAGCCTGTTGTAATCGCTGCTTATCTAAAACATTCGTTGGCGGGGCAGAATAAATATCTTATTTATGGAATGATCGCTTTGTCACTTTTGTTCTATGCTGTTGGTTTCTTCGGATTCTCAGGATTGCGCAGAAGTATAAAGGCAAAGCTTACGTCTAAGATCGCTTTACTCGTAATGACAGTATTGGGTTATTTCCTTGCACTCCTTACAGGATTTATCGATATCCCTTATCTGACAATATTTATGTCACTTCCTATTGCTATCTGCAGCGGTATTACTCTTGATTTCTTAAGAGACTACAGGATCAATGCTGCACAGCTTGGTTATGACGGTTATGATGATCGTTCTATCCATAAGATACAGAGCGTATCTTATTATCTTGGTGTTTCAGTAGGTACTGTTATCTCAGGAATATTCTATGAGAGATTCGGTCTTTTGGTTGTCATGATAGTTAGCGGAGCTTGTCTTATCCTTGCTGCTATCGCAATGACATATCTTATGAGAAACAATAACATAGTTAAGGAATCATATCTGCCGATCAATACCTGGATGGAGATCCTGACAAATAAGTATACAGGTAAGCTTCTTATGTCAGGCATCTATGTTCTCGGCTTTATCTTTGCATTCATGATCGGATTTGTTCCTAATTTCTTAGGTACCGTTGGTATCTCTATCCCGACAGCTTCGTTCTATTACTTGCTTTGTGCTTTTGTAGCTGCATTTATTATGGAGATAGTGAAGAGAAGTGCTTATCAGATTTTAACTTCTAAAGTCAGAGTTCTTATCTCATCATGTGCAAGTATCCTTGGACTTGCACTCTTTGCATTACTTCCTACAGCTAAGGTTCTTGTAATTGCTGTAGCTCTTTTCGGTGTAAGTATCGGAATACATGACTACACATATCTTTATATTATTGCCAGACTTGCAAAAGACAGGATCCACGGTAATCTCAGAAAAGCAGCTGAAGGTACTTTCCTGTTTGCGATCATAATATCTGTATTTGTTTTGACATTGTCTTTGGCAATTGGTTATACGAGAATAGTTCTTCTTGTGATCACATTGATACTTGCTATTGTTTCGTTCATCTATCCAATATCAAGTGTTTCAAGGATCGCTGATGAAGCAATGTTTGCTAAGCCTAAAAAGCAGGTAAAAGAGCCTGTATCCGATAACGGAGGTGAGTCAAATGGAAATGTGGAATAAAAGACTCAATAGAGAAAATTTAACGGAGTTTTATAACGAGACGATCGAGATGGTCTATCCATCTGTATATTCTATCTGTAAGGAAACTACCAGGACTGAACAGGCAATCGTTAAGTCTTATGTAGATGTTTTCCAGCAGAGACAGAATATCTCCGGAGAAGAGGTAATGTACGTTTTCGGTGATATCCTTCTTAAGAATGCAAATGATATCGTAGAGAAGTATGAACTTCCTGAAGGTCTTACTTTCGGTGAGAGAAATCTTGATGAGTATACAAGAAATTCAATGCTCGAGAAGATCGGCTCAAAGATCGATTCCAAGGGATTTAAGGTAGCTGAATTCATTTCTTCTGATGCCAAGAAGATCAAGAATGGAAAGGTATCCGTGAAGCCTAACAGTTTCTCTGTTACCATTACGCCTCTTTTGATTTTCCATATGGTTGTCTTGGCTCTTTTGATCTGGGGTATAAGTTATGCTGCTATCACACTTCCTTATAGAAAAAATGCGCTCGTTTCAGAGAAGATAAATGATTCTGTTCCTATGCAGGAAAAGTATGTTAACGTTTTGGATTATCTTCCTTTGAACATTGCATTCCTTGAAAATGGCGAAGAAAATCCGGAAACAGAAGAATCTGAATCCGGAGAACTTGAAGCATCTTTTGCAACTACTGAACCAACAGCAACAAAGGGTTAATTACTTTTCAGCATTTTGATCAGCATATTGAGTGGCAGGAGCGAAGTCCATGACGTAGTAGTTCTTGCCACTTATTGTTTGCTTTGAAAACCTGTAGGCAATATCGCCTTTGATATTAAAGTTTGTCGAATTGGCCGTTTGAGTAAGGATAGTTGTGATCTCTTCATCCTGAAGATCAGGGAATATGGCATTAAATACCATTCTGTAATACATAAGAACAGAAAGGAAAACATCTGAAGAATCTTCTTCATTTGTTGTATCCTCGAAAACAAATCTCAAGGCTACAAGTTCGCCGTTACTCTTAAGTTCGCTTCCCTGAACACCTACATTTAATGAAGTGAAAGTGTTCTTGATCGGCATGGCGAAAAAGTTCAGTTCTTCTTTATGTTTACTGTCCTCAGACGGATCTGTCAGAGTCTGTTCCGGGAGATCACAGTCAAAGGAAGAGAAGAGTTCACTATACAATTGTGTCGACTTGTAGTTCGTCTGCAATTGCTCATATGTTATGCCTAAAGTATCTATCTTTTCCTTCTTTGAAAGCTTAGGGGCAAAATAGAATATGCCTAAAGCTAGTACTGCGATGAGAAGAAGAGCAGATATCGGAATAACCGGATTTTTCATCATCTTATCTACAAAAGACTGGTTATCCTTTTTTTCTTCCTTGTCTTTCTTTTCAGATGAACTTTCCTTTGAATTCATCTTCATTCTTTTTCTTCTGGATGAACTTAAGAGCTCTTCGACTCTTTTGAGTTCTTCTTCGGATATATCTTCAGTTACGTTGATCTTTTCTTTATCCATAGTTAACCTCAGTTTTGTTATTTGCCAATGTGATTTTAACCTTAAAACCCTTTTAATACAAATAAAAGACTATTGGTGTATAATAATTCTGCGTTTTGGAGGATTACTATGCATCTTTTAATATCCGGTGGTACAAAGGGAATAGGCGCTGCTACAGTCAGGAAATTTGTTGAAAACGGCTTTAATGCAACCGTTTTATATTCGTCCGATGATAAGGCCAAAGATGCTTTATCTGATGAACTTTTGTCTTATTCTGAGAATCTCCTTTTTATCAAGGCGGATGTCTCTGATCCCTCAGCTGTTAAAGATGCCGTTTCTACAGCATTTTCCAGATTTGGTGATATAGATGTTCTCGTTTCTAATGCCGGCATCTCTTATGTCGGATTGTCCGATACATTTGATCATTCGGATTATCGTAAGATAATGGATATCAATTTCGGTGGATTCTTTAATCTGGTTCATGAGATCATCCCTTCGATGATCAGTAATAAATCCGGTAATATCATTGCTGTTTCCTCTATGTGGGGACAGGAAGGTGCTTCCTGTGAAGCTTTGTATTCCGCCACCAAAGGTGCTGTTGACGCTTATGTAAGGTCTTTATCCAAGGAGCTCGGTCCGTCGGGGATACGTGTAAATGCCGTATCTCCGGGAGTTATAAAGACTGATATGCTCAATTGCTTCTCTGAACAGGATCTCGCAGGATTGGAAGAAGAAACTTCATTGGGCCGCATCGGAAAGCCTTCGGAAGTGGCAGATCTTATTTATTATCTGGCATCAGACCAGAGTTCTTTCATCACGGGACAGATAGTCGGCATAAACGGCGGATTCGTTTGATCTTTTTCGAAAAAGAGTAAAAAACAAGGGGTGTCTTTTTAGGACACCCCTTATGTTATCTTTAATGGCAGGGGAGACATGATTCGAACACGCAACCGGCGGTTTTGGAGACCGCTGCTCTACCGTTGAGCCACTCCCCTGTGACAACGTAG
>CADCQX010000167.1 GCA_902803695.1 Oscillospiraceae bacterium | reverse complement strand
GATGAATGCCTTGTATCTCTCACCGTCGTTTCTTACGAACGCCTTTCTGTACTTGAACAGAGCCTTTGAAGGCTGTGCCTCATATGAGAAAGAATAGTCCTTTGTTCTCAGGTTGTTTTCAATGATCCTGATATATGCTCTCAGAGTAGACAGCATCTTTCTGTAAGCTTCATCAGTCATGTTCATGCCGGATGCGATCTTCCTTGCGATCCTTCTGGTCTCCTTTGAGCTTGCGTTTACAGAAGGCAGCCACTTGGCCATTAAAGATACGTTGCCCTGTGCCTGAATGGACTCCATATCCATGGCCAGTGTCTGCTTCATGTAACCGATAGCATCCTGCTCGCAGGATGTGCCGATCAAAACGAGGATGTCGTCATATCTGCCGAACTCGGCGATATTGGCAATGTTCTTTCTGACTGTGTCAGGATAGTTCTCTGCCAGGTATCTTAAGATGACCCTGAAGAACCTTCTTTCGCCAAGGCCGCCTCTGATGTCTCTTGCAAAGAAGAGAGTCTTCATGGCGATCTCCCTGTTTTCGGCAAAAGCCCTGATGAATCTTTCGATGATCTCCTCATCGGATGCATTTCTCAGAGCGCCTGCCGTTGCGAAAAGATCCAGGCAGTCAGATTCCGTGGTTGCGTATGTTACCGCACCGTTCTGTGTATAAGCAGTGTTTGCTTCTCTTTTTAAAAACTTCAACATTTTCTTTTCTCCTTTTTTACAAGGTGCTCCCCGGCAACCAGCCGGGGATTTTTCTTTACCAAAAAAGATCGCGGTTGCATTATTGCTGTGTGCACCTTTAGTCAACGTTTTTACAAGACACTTTGTCTTCGCCTTGACAGCTATGGCAGGATTCGAACCTGCAATCCACCGATATTCATTGCTGAGCGTGTCTTTCGTTCGTTGCAATTGTATGTTAACCCGGACAATGGGGTTTTAACAGATGCAGATTGACTTGATGATACAACCCCAATATAATCATTGTATTAAGGCTTTTTTAGAATAATTAGATAATTTCGCAACCCCAAACAGGAGATTATTATGGCAGAGAAATACAAGATATACCTTTCAGAAGACACCAAAGTCAGGCTCGCGAACGACGCCGAGCTCTTTGAATTCACAAGGAACGACGGCAGCGTGAACCTGAACGGATTTTTGAAGGAACTCATCGTCAACTATTTCGATCAGTACAGGAACGACAACGAAGAACTTCTGAACGGCCTGCTTGAAGAACTGAGATCCGCAAAGGGCATAAAAGCCGGCGACGCTTCCGTTCTCGCCGACAGGATAATCAAGACATACATCAATAACCGAGAGGCTTCATCCGGAAAGGGCGCAGTGCTGACGCTTACCGTGAGCGGCGCTTCAGAGGAGATCATCAAGATCATCGAGAACAACCTGCTCAAAGACTCCTCCCTTTCAGGCTACATAAAGGACATGTTCCTGTCCTATCTTTCGATGCCCAGAAACAAAAGAGAAGAGATCATTTTTGCGAGAAGCTACGAGCTGATAAACGAAGCGATCACTAAAGGAAGAAAGCTCTCCTTCTCCTCTTCAGGCACTGATTTCAAATCAATGGTCGAGCCTTATATGATCGCCACATCAAAAGAAGAGCAGTTCAGTTATCTTCTCTGCTACGATCCCAAGAACAAAAAGAACCGTTCGTTCAGGATTTCGAGGTTAAAGAACCTCTTCATCACTTCTGATACATTCGAGAAGAACAAGAGCATCGAGGATGAACTCACACGCAAGGGCCTTCGCAGTCCGCACTCCATGATGCCTGACATACATGCAACCGTGCGTATGACAGAGCACGGCAAGCACATGTTCAAGATGATCGTAAAGAACAGGCCGTATGTCACATATATCGAAGGTGATCTGTATCACTTCGACTGGCCCGAGATGCAGTTAGAGGATTACTTCAGGCGTTTCGGAAAAGACGGGATCGTCGTTAGTCCGAGGTCACTCAGGAATAAGCTTAAAAACTACTACTCGAACGCACTGGAAGCATACGAACAGAAATAAAGCTTGTCATTCATCAGTCTCCTCAGGCTTTACCAAAGGGCGTTCCTCAATGATCGCCTTGGAAACCTCGCGGTACTGTTTCAGAAGTTCAGCACCCTCGCCCATCTTGTTATTGCAGTCCTCAACGCACTTTTCGAGTTTTGCTTTGGCAGGACCGATGTCAGCCTTAATAGCTTTTCTGACGATCACCTTTTTTATGTTGTAGATCAGCACTGCCAGCGCTACGCAGGCAAACAGCATCGCCAGCATCCACCATAAGCGGAAGAACACCATGACACCGAGTCCGAACAGGACGACTACGGCCAGATCAAGCACAAGAGGGGCATCTCCTTTCAGGCCGGGAAGCTCCGAAAACTCGGCCCAGAAGATAGAAAAGCGGCGCTCATTATATGAATACTCTTTACTAAGATCCTGGAGTACGGTTTGCTGTGTGTTCTTGATGCTGTCGAGAGTTCCTAATTCGCGTCTGTTCTCCTTGTACTTTTCGACAAGCTGCGCACACACTTTGATCTTTTCAAAGTACCCCTTGTCTTCGGGCGAGCAGTTCTCTATCGCATATGTAAGTCTCTTATTGTCTTCTGTGAAACGGACATTGTTATGGTTCAATATCGGTTTAATGGTCTGCCATCTGAGATCACACAAAAACAGGCCGAGAAGCGCATCAAAGTCATGAGGATCTTTTGCGAGCATGAAATCATATGCATCTTTCGCAGCGCCGTATTCATTCCTGACAACAGACTTTCTCGCGATCTCCTTTACGTTGTCTTCGCGGAAATATTCGTAGTCAAAAGTAACGCCGCAGTATTTGCAGATATATACCTGACGGTCTAAGTCGATATCTAGCAGACCACCGCACTGTTTGCAAAGATTGCTCTTAACGATTGTCATTTTAATACGTCCGGTTAATCCATGTACTGATAGTAATCAGAACAGTACTTGTCGTTGTACCAGCACTCGCCTTCCTGATCGCCAAGGACATCATAATCGAGCTTGATCCACTTGTTCTTCCACCAGCCCTTAAACGTGAAATCATTCTTTTTGCTTACAACGATATACACGACATGTCCTTTATACTTTTTGCCCCATCCGGTTTTGACTTTCTTGTAGCCCTTCGGAATGCTCGGCACGGAAGATTTTTTCGATTTCTTCTCGGAAGAAGCTGCTGCGGGTGTAGGAGTTGCCGTTGTCGTTTCAGATGAGGTTTCTTCAGAAGAAGCCAAGGTTGTTTCTTCTGTGATACTCGTCTCCTCTGTCGTGGTCTCTTCCACAGTAGTAGTCTCTTCTACTGTGGTGGTTGTCTCTTCTGTCGTCTCCACAGCCGTTGTGGTCTCTGACGGTTTGTTGCCTGTGAGGAAATCACATGATGTGAAGGAAACCAAAATACCTGCAGCCATAAGAACTGCGATCAATCGCTTGTTCATAATACTCACCCCTTAAGAATACAAATCTTCCCAATGAATAGATTATAGCTGAATGCAGGCAGGAAATAAAATATATTTAACAACCAATTCCTAACCGCTGTCAGTGATCACCTTTTACCAGTCTTTATAAAACCGATCAGTTTCTCAAGATCGTCAAACTCATCATAGTCACCCATGATGCCTTCACGGTGGTAGATTATGCCGGCCTTCTCGTTTCTTTCGAGACAGTCGAGCAGTTCTTCAACGCCGTATCTTTTCGCGAATTCAGCAAAGGCCTTCGCCTTGATCTTCTCTTTATACAGCCCCTTGGAACACTCTCCCGGATTGCATTCATAGCAGCCTAAAAGGCCCTTTGCGATCACGCATTTGCGGTTGTCGCAGAACTCCGCATCCTTGCACCAGGATAATTCAAGAAACCCGTCTCTCTTACATCCCTTGCACTCAACGTTTTCAGAGCAAAGGCAGCAGGCCAGTCCGCATCTTGCAATACCGAGTTCTCTTTTC
>CADCQX010000166.1 GCA_902803695.1 Oscillospiraceae bacterium | reverse complement strand
ATACGTTGTCTCATCAGAATTTTCAAATTCACGTGTGGTAACTTTACCAAAATCAGTTTCTTCTGATAAGTTGTCAGTTCTGGTATGTGTTGATGTAACAGTTGTATTTATTGTATCTGTATGAGTTGCATCCTGTTCTGATGATCCCTCACTTTCCTGAGACATTGTGTCTTCCCATTCATCAAGATAATTATGAATAGGGTCATATTCAACATCATACACCGCCCCAAGTTTATCCCACTTAGGCTTATAGTAATTTAACATCATATAAGCCAGTGTTGTCATCTGTTCATCAGTTAACTGTTTTCTCGCATCATCTTCATCATGTATAAGATCCACTGCAGGAGAAGTTGTTTTATGAGCATAATTTGCAATTAACAGATAATCCAGCTGAGCCTTTGTAACATCACATTTGAACACGTAATCATTATCACTTATATGTTCAAATAGTCCATTGACAATCGGTAGTACCTCTTTAAGTTTAACAGGTTTCAACCATGAACTAATCATCAAGTTCCCCCTTTCTGGCATCTGCAATTAGTTGACTAATCTTATCATTAACAACCTCAACAGCGCCTTCTACAAAAGTAAGGTCATTATTTTCAAGATCTTCTTTTATATCTTCTTTTACTTTATTTGTTTCTTCTTCTCCTTCTTCTCCTTTTTCTCCTTCGCTTCCCCGATCATCTCTGCCACTGTTGTCAGCTGCATCTTCATTGCCGGACCTAGATTCTTCGCTGTTTCCAGATTCTCTGACTCCAGATTCTCCAGTTTCTGCAGCCTCAGCTCCTGATCGTTCAGATATCTTTCCAGAGTTTCCGTTACTTTCTTGAGATCCATTATTTCCTTCTTCAATTCTTCTATTTGATTCTGTTTCACCATTTTTACCATCTCCTTCCTGGTCATTGTCTGTTCCAAAATTCTCTCCAGCTGCCCCCAAGTTGCCCTCAACCGACCCCAGCCCGGACCCAGCTTCTACAACCCCGCTTTCCTTTAGTTGACTAATTATATTTATTGCTGATTCAAGGTGGTTCTCAAGCCAAGCGGATGAAAAGTCTACGGAGATATTTAGACCGAACAAATTGTTGATCTCAGCAACATCTTCACGACGACATTTGAGCATGTTATCACATAAAGGAAGTATACTGTCAGCATCAAGTGTTGATTCACCCTGACCAATAGCTTCACGTTTCATATTGTAATTAGCTCGCAGACCGAGTTCATTAAAGAACGATCCTTTTAAGTACTGTTGAAGTTCGATGAACTGGGTCAAATAGGAGCCATTGTTACTAGGTGGTGACTGAAGATTTACACCCTCTGTAAATGGAGAAGAGGATATAACACCAAGCTCACCGGATTCTAACTTTGAGAGATAAGCAATAGCGGATTTGTAACCCTTGTCATCCTGTGCTGTAAGGAGAGCTAAACAGCGTAACATAATGGTAGCTGAGCGAACGGTGAGACAATTTTCACACATCAGAACAGCATAGCGAGCAATAAGAGGAGTTAGGCTTGCCCACTCTTTGTCGTTGCGCATAAGTACAGCATCGTGTTTTTCATCACCAAAAATTGTACATTCTTTAGTGAATGTAGAATCTCCGGCTAGTTGACTAAGATGTGGGTTGGAAATTATAAATTTTGTAGGACGATAATATACATCCTGAGGTCCACCCCATGATCCGTTGAAAACGTAGAATTTGTCATCTGAAGCCTGTGTAAAACAAGCTACACCGTTTACTTGTAAATAACGCTCTAGAGTATAGGAGTCAACGGTATCTGGTAAATTTTTGTACTCGAACATCATCAATGTTCTGTCCAATAAATAACGAAAGTAATATTTAGATGATTTTTGCTTTTTGGTTACGTATGAGACCAGGTCTAATGGAACAGCTCGGAACTGGTAATTACTGTCATCTGGCATGACAACTCCTTTCTTATATAATTGAAGATTTTGAAAAGTTAAAAAAACCTGGGATTTGGAACTTAGTCAACTAACTAGTATGACGCCATGCCCATATCCTCATTAGTCAACTAAGTCCT
>CADCQX010000165.1 GCA_902803695.1 Oscillospiraceae bacterium | reverse complement strand
GCCGGGCGACGAGCCTCATGACGAGGAGTAATTACTTAATCGGTTTACAGATCGGAAGTCCCCTCTTTTTCCATCACCAGAAGATCCTCATAGATCGAATTATAAAGACGGTAATATCTGTCACGATTATCGTTTGTGGAATGCGGTTTGATCTTATTCAGTTCTTCGATCTTTTTCTCTACTTCTTTAAAGTCCATGCATCAATTACCCTCTCATGAATCCGCAGCAGCCGAATTCAGTCAGAGGCCTGAAGCCTACTGATTTATAGAAAGCAACCGTCTTCTCGGTATTGTCGGTAACCAGTTCGATCTGACGGACATTGGAGTAACGCTCGAGGACTTCCTTAAGAAGTTTGGTTCCAATGCCCAATCGCTGATACTTCTTATAGACCAGGATGTCCTGAACAAACACGATGGTATGTCCGTCACCTACAACGCGGATGATTCCCTGAAGCTCATCGCCTTCATAAGCCGCCAGTACCAGAAGTGAATTCTCATAACCTTTGCGGAGGGCATCAGGATCCATAGTATATGCTATCCAGCCTGCGTCCGTGTAAAGTCCCAGTATCTCGTCATTTTTGTATTCGTTATATTCTCTGATCGTCATAATTATTTCCTCTTTTCTCATTCCAGCAATCTCAGGTAATACTCATCATTCCCCTCGAAAACACCCGTCTTCTTAAATCCGTGACGCTCATAGAATCTTCCTACTCTGGCATTTTCTTTATGAACTCCGAGTGCGAGAGAACGCTCACCGAATTCGCGGTAAACTTCTTCGATTGCCTTTTCCATTATCTCACCGCCAATACCATGATTGCGGTGATCTTTGTCTACTGTAAAACCCATGATGCGGTAGAATGGTTTGCCCTTCATCTCTTCCGGATCCGTGTCCCATTCCAACGCTTCTCCGATCATGATGATGCCGACGCAAGTCTCGCCGATAAACGCGATAAAAGTATGTCCGATCAGATTATTCTGAGCACCATAATCTGTAAATTCCATGAGCGTTTCGGCATCATCAACCCATTCTTCCGGAATATCATCACGTTTGATCTTCAGTGCCTCCTGAAGATTCTCATGTGTTAATTGTTCAAGTCTTATCTTTTCCATATAATCGTCCTTCTAATTTTTCATTAATGTGTTCTAAGATCTGATGATACCTCATAAGCAGTATACTCGTGATCGAATTCATACCCGAACCTTCGGGACAGCTGAACCGAATTCATGTCATGTGCATCCCAGCTCGGGTAGAGTCCTTCTTCGAGGCAGCTCAGGATCAAAGCGGAAAGCGCCACGGTCGCAAGTCCCTTGCGGCGCTCGGATTCAACGGTATCAACTTCGATCTCGATACCTTCTTTATATCTGGTATATGAAGAAGCGCCGGAGACTATCTTGCCGTCTTTGAGTATCACCATTCCGCGGCCCAGTTCAAGATACTTTTCCTTGCTGCCGAACGCTGAAACAAAATCAGCTGTTACAGGATCTTTTAAACACAGATCATAGATATCCGGATCTATCTTTCTAAGTTCATATCCTTGGGACAATCCCGAAGCCATTTTCTTCAGATTATCCTTATCGAAAACGGTGCCTTTTCTGATAGCGTAGCGTGTTATTTTTCGAGCACTAGGAAAACAGTCTTCTATAAGATTGGACCATCTGTCATCCTGAGGGGTCATGATCACAAAACCGTCAGGTTTATTGATCAAAAGTTCTCTGTCAGGTTCACCTGCATAAAAAGCAAAACAGCCGACGAAAGCCATTGCTGATACGGGGCTTTCAGTATCAGTAACAAACACCTTGCCCATTACTTTTTGAAGGCATGAATAGATCAAGGTTTCTTCCCAACCTTCGAACAGTTTCTCGACCTTTGATGTGTCTTTCAATTCATATATCATATGATGATCCCCTCTTTTAAAACGCACATTAGTGTTATTCTATCATGCGTTTCAAAAGTTGTGTCGGATAATATGCAGAACAATTTCCCGAGTATATTTTCAGATCAATGGAATGTGATCACCATCATCAAGCAAAAGAAAAATGCAAATGAAATGGTTCCTTTATCCGAATGCTTTCCGGTACACATTGAAGGGATGTTATCTTCTATTACCAGGAAGGCAATTGCTCCTCCCGCCAATGCCATTGTAAACAGCAGGATACCCGGGAATGCTGTCACAAGTATTATCATCAGGATGCCGATGAGCGGCTCGATGATACCTGAAACAACTCCCATCAGGAATGATTTGCTCTTTTCTTCACCACCGGATCTTATAGGGTGTGATACAAAGACTGCTTCCGGAACATTTTGAACTGCAATGCCAATTGTCAACGCAAATGCTGCAGCCAACGATATATCATCTGCCTTGTTGAGTGCGCCTGCAAACATGATTCCTACAGCCATTCCCTCAGGAAAGTGATGAATGACTTCCGATAACACTACTTTTAAAGAATACTTCAGTCTGCTGGAAGGGCCCTCTTCCGCTTTGGTAAAAACATGTGCGTGAGGAACAGCTTTATCGAGCAAAAATTGAAATCCGATACCCAGAATAAATCCGATAGCTGCGATTATGACCTTCCCCTGCAGGACGGACGGATACAGGAGCGTCCACATGGAGCATGCCATCATTATTCCGCCTGCCATGCCCATCATTATATGTCTGAAGTCGTCTTTTATCTCTCTGTCTGTAATGAAAACGAATGCTGAACCGAGCACTGTTCCGAGGAACGGTATGAGAAGTCCGAACAATACATCTCCGTTTCCCATGAATTCCAGAAGGCCAAGATGTTCCAATAAGATCTTGAGTCCGATGAAAACAAGAACGAAGCCTCCGGCCGCTTCTGCTCCGGACTTAAATCTCGTACCAAAGGCATTTCCTATCTTGACCCCGACACAGGAAAAAACAAACGTTGTCGCCATGATTATCAAACAGCCAATTGTAGTATTGATAATAGAAGGTGCAGCAATCAAAGATACCGGAACAGCTACAAAAGTGATTCCGACTGCAAGCGCATCGATCGAAGTTGCAACCGCAAGAATAAACATGGATTTTATGCCAAATCCGGATCTCGTCTCCTCATCGTCGGATGAAAAGGCCTCTTTTATCATTTTTATTCCGATTACGGCAAGAAGTATAAAAGCGAGCCACGGCGCGATCTTATTGATGACAAACGCTAGTCTTGATCCGAGGATATATCCAATAAACGGCATAAGTCCCTGGAAAAATCCGAACCACACACCGCATAACATGATCTGTTTGAAGCTGGCCTTCTTCGTTTCAATTCCTTTGCATATTGAAACCGCAAAGGCATCCATGGAAAGGCCTATGCCAAGAAGTAACAATTCAATCAGTCCCATGTTTCTCTCCTGTTTGTCTCCTCAATAAAAAATCCCCGATAGAGCCTTCGCTATACCGAGGAATAATTACTCATATCAACCTCACATACAGCAAAAACTATACATGAGTCTCGCAATTTAAAACAAGCCAGGTCCTAAGACCAGTATGTTGACTCGCT
>CADCQX010000164.1 GCA_902803695.1 Oscillospiraceae bacterium | reverse complement strand
GATATCCAGATAAGTTATACCGTCCGTTCCGACCAGGCGGACATATTCATCAGGAGAGACAGATGCTGTATCGCCTGTCACAGTTTCACTGACGATTACGTAACCTGAGACTTCCTCAGGGAATGATACTGCATCACTGACATCGAGGAACCACTGATCATCATCCATCAATACAGGTATTCCGTCAGGACCTACCTCATATAATCCGCGGAGATCAAAACCATTTTCCTCTGATTCCTTCAACGAAGCTTCGAAACATTTAGGGTCACTCATGTTCTGTGAGAGAACGGATAATCCGTCTGTAGAAGCTATATAGGTGACCTCGTTTCCGGTAATCTTATATATGTTGAGGTTATGGTAGAATCCTCTGGTCGTCTGGAGAGAACTTCCGATATAGATATACTCATTTCCGTCTATCTGAACATAGACCGGGCCATATGGCCAAACACCTAAGTTGAAACTCCATGTTATAGGCAGTTCAAAGGTGTTGCCATTGAAAGTGATAAGGATGTCGTTATTTCCCGGTTCTACCTTGAAATTTCCGTGCTTGCAGTCAAGAGTATAGGTCTGACTCTGACCCGAAACATACTCGAATACGATGCATGTATTTTCTTTGATAAGAGGTCTTTGTACCTCAGGGGTGGCAGTTGGTTTAGCCGTCGGAGTTGCCGTAGGAGTTGCCTTCGGAGTGGAAGTAACTTTTAGCGTAGGGGTAGGTGTAGCGGTTACAGTACTTTTGCTCTCGGATGATTTCGGTTCATCTGCATTGCTGTTTCCTGAACTTGTCTCGGCTTCAGTACCGTTGGTACCACTATTAACCTGACCACTATTATCCGGCATATTAGGCTTGTTCGGAGTAACAGTTACATAGATAACACCTGAGTTTCCGGAAGAACCCGAAGTGCCTGAATTACCTGTTCCGGAATTCTGTCCTATATCTTCATTACCTGTGATGTCGTTTAAGCTCTCGTTGCTTTCGACAGTGTTACCGCCGATATCAGTATTTGTATTACTGTCTGACGGATCTACAGAAATTTCTGTTCCCTGATCCTGATCATTGGAACCCGACTGCATTTCTGTTAACATTCCTGCGACTGACTCGAGTGTTTCTTCAGTACCAGAGAATTCAACTGTACAGGCAGTAGTCATAACAGCTATCGATGCAGAAAGGAATACCGAGGCGAGCTTCGCCATCTTATTTGACTTCATTACTAACCCTCCGATAAAGTACCTATCTCTTTTTCATTTCCCCCGAAAAAAGCAGAACGCCTATAGGAATTCTATGCGCGCGTATTATAAATGTCAACATTGTCAAATGTGGAAGGGTAGGTGTCCCGGGATTTACTGCTCAACGATGCAGCCGATGTGATCCTTGTAGCAGGAAGCGGCATCAAGCATATCATCAGGCACGTCCATCAGATAGAATGTATCATCGGATTCTTTATAGAACATGGCGACGTAAGGCTCATCAACGATCCTGCCGTCATCGGTCGGGCCTGTTCCCGAAGGCTCACCCGGGAGCCAGTGAGAAGAACTAACCTCCTCGCCCGACAGCCAGTAGAAATTGCCGTCATCCCATCTGGTAGCTCCGACATAGAAAACGTAATCGGTTGCGCCATACTCCTTGATCATAGAAGTGACCTTATCCCAGTCTTCTTCAGAGTCGATGGCTGCCAGATCGCAATTCATATCTCTGGCTGCATTCTGTGATTCTTTCCAGGTTCCGTCAGACAAGAAGAGCTGGAAGACCGGTTCAGGTGCTTCTGTAGGCTCAGTAGATTCTGTTGTTACATCTACGAAAACACTGTCGTTATCGTCATTCTTATTTTCCTTGGTCGGACTTACTTCTTCAGTCTCCTCGACGACAGTTTCCTTCTTGGAAGAAGCTTTGGTCTTCTTGCCGCTGAAATCATATGAAGCAGTCGATACCAGGAATATTAATACCAGCGCGAAAACGAGAACGATGATCTGGAGGGCCTTCGATATCTCTCTGTTCTTCAGGAGATTTTTAACTCGAAGCTTAGCTTCCATGCCGCCGAAACTGAATCCGCTGAATGCCGTGTTCTGCATGAAAGTGGTGCTCTTGTGAGCGCCCGATGCGTGAAGGACGATGGACATACAGTACTCTTTAATAAGTTCCGCATCAAAGGAACTGGTGGTCTCTTCATCAACTCTCATTTCCATGTCGGCACAGAGCATAACATATGCGAGCCATACCAGTGGATTGAACCAGTGGATGCAGAGGATGAAATAACAGATGAGCTTGGTAAGTCCGTCCTTATTCTTGATGTGTGTCCACTCGTGATTAAGGATATATTCCCTCTCGTCATCATTCATCTTTACAGGGACGAATATCTTAGGCGACAGGAATCCTATTACGAACGGTGACTCGATCTCGGTCATGAAATATCTTCCGTCGTATGAACGTGAACACCATCTTGCTCTTGAATAGAAATTAAAATATCTGATAAAGAAGAAAACAAAAAGACCCAATGCGACGCTGAGCCAGACAGCTGCCAGGACTCCTTTGACGGAGACGGTAGGCGTAGCCTTGTTACCCATACGTACTGTTACATTGGATTTCTTTACTATTCTTGTTAAACTGTGATCTTCTTTAAGCGATTTTTCTTCCGACGACGTGGAAGATCCTTCGGAAGCATTGCTGCTTTCCTCGATAACCGTCTCGTTTCTCGTGAAGATCTGTCCGATATTCATAATGCTCGTCGGCGAACTCAGGTTAAATGGACATATCAGTCTGAGTGCAACGACCAGCCAGAAGAGGATCAGGATCTTCTTCGGAAATCTTTTGAAGATAAGACGAAGCAGAAGGACCGCGAGTATCGCGATTCCTCCTGATATACTCATCTCGAAGATCTTCAAAAAAACGTCGCCCATAAATGCTTTACTTTTCCGTGTGCTTTGCGATCATGTCCATCAACTTTTCTGCATCGGACTTGCTGAGGCTCTTGTTGCCGTTTCCGAGGAAGGAGTTGACGAAGTTAGGAAGGGAACCCTGGAAGTTCTTGGTTACCATTTCCTCGCTCTGCTGCTGCTGAACTTCTTCTCTGCCAACCTTATAAGTAATGGTGGCTTTGTTGTTCTCGATAAAGCCCTTATCGGACAATCTCTTGATCATTGTGTATACAGTGGTCTTTTTCCAACCGTGCAATACTTCACATATGTCGGAGAGCTCGCCCGAAGAGATAGGAGAACGATCCCAGATGATCTCCATAAGCTTGTACTCGCTGTCACCGATAGAATTGTCTCTCATGTCTTTGCTCCTCTCATACTTTTTCAGCCTTTATTCTACCTGCGTAGAATAGCAGTGTCAACATAATTCTCTACATTTGTAGAACTTTTTCGGGAAAAAGCAAATTAAAACGCCGTAAGGGGGTGCTCACGACGTTTTGACAAAGGGTGTAGTCTGACCTCGGTCGGACTAGTTTTCATCATATCTTCCTGGGGTTTGTGATTTGATGATACCTTTTTTCGAAAAAGCGAACTATCGATTTACATTACAAGAACGGTGTCAATCTTACGATATTGAAATGTTGGAAGAACAACCATGCAACAAAACCACGTTCACATTCGTTTCTATATTGAAGCAAGGAAGGGACATACAAGTACATAGGAGGTGTTTTTATGAAGCGTAAGGCTTTGGCTGCCGGATTGGCAGTATTTTTCGCATTAACAATTTTTGCAGGTTGTTCCAGTTCTTCCAGTGGCGTTAAGCGCGCCAGAAGTGCAGGCAGTGACGAAGATTCAGGCGCAGCAGCCGCCGTCCAGGAAATGGGCGAGGCCGTCTACAGCGCAGAAGGGGATTACGGGGACCTCGATCTGGAGTATGCGGCTAACGGCGATGTAGGAGCAGATGCGGCTTCCGACATCAGAGCTGATCTCACAAAAGAGATGCTGGTCTACAGATCAAATCTTTCCATCGACACACTGGACTTCGAAGGTTCCGTATCGACTCTCAAGCAGAAAGTAAGAGAGTATAACGGACTCATCGAATACGAATATCAGACAGACGGTAACGACAGCAACGGTCAGTACATTGTTGATGAAGAAAGCAAGAACTACACATATAGTGCCACCATAAGGATCCCGTCACAGTACTACGAGTCATTCATGTCATCCACGGACGGACTGGGAATCCTAAGAACAAAGAATTCCTCAGTAGATAACGTAACAACTGTCTACGGAACGCTCAAGTCCGAACTGGAGATCTACGAAGCGGACTACGCACGTTATCTCGAGAAGTATGAAGAGACAAAAGACGATAATGTAGCTCTTCAGATCGAGAGGGAACTTAGAAGTCTGGCACTCACCATCGCAGACATCAAGACACAGATGAGCACCATCGAAGGTGATGTTGCTTATTCTTATATAACGATCTCCATCCACAAGGTAATGGAAGAAGAGATCGAGCCTGAGCCGACACCGGAGCCTGAAGTAGATAACAGTTTCAAGGCCCGGCTTAAAACAACTGCCAAGGAATCATGGGAATCCTTCTTGGGATTTGTTCAGGCGATCATCCTCTTCCTCGTCAGAAGTTGGTGGGTTTTGATCATTATTGGTATAATAGTATTTGTAATCGTTTTCAGTATTAAAAGAGCTAACAAGAAGAGACGTATCAGAAACGAGAAATACGTCGCTGAGAGAGAAGAAAGAGAACGTCAGAGAAAAGCGGCAATAGAAGCCGAGAACGAGAAGAAGAAACTGGAAGGGGAAACCAAAGTTCAGGAAAACAAGCCGAAGGATGAAAAGGTAGAGGATGAAAAGGCTAAAGATCCTGACGTAAAAGAAGAGAATGAAACCAAGTAAGATCTTGTGCGCGCTAATCATAGCGGCAACAGCAGTTTCCGTAGCAGCATGTGCACCTAAGGATAATGGATCCGCACCTACGGACATCACAACCAAAAAAACGGAAGAAACAGTAGCTTCAGAACAGGCAACAGATAAAATCGAAGATAAAGAAGTCGATGAGACTTCAGGATCCGCAGAAGGAACGACAGTGGAAACACTGATCGATCCTGCACCTACACAATCGGAAGAAACGACCGTCGAGGAAGACGTATACGAGGAAAGTCCTATGGACGCCGAGTATGCCAAGAACAAGATGATCATCGTTCCGGTGGAGGGTACCGAGTATGAGGACATAGAAGAGCTCGGTGAGAAGTACGGATTCTACATTGAAGAGGTTAAGTTCGATCAGTATACCGTAAAGACCAATGACCCCCTGTCTTTTGACGAATTGAACGAACTTTCCCAACAGATCGATAAAGAAGACATAGTCGATGGTTGTTATCTGGAGTTCAAAGCAACATTTGGTTGACGTTTAAGATCTTACGGCGGGCTGTCTCAGGTTAACTGGGACTGCCCGTTATTTTTGCCTTAAATCCGATAAGCAGGGTCAACTGAAATTGCAAGTAAAATTCTAAAGATTTTATTAGTCAATCTGCCAAGAAAATCATTCTTTAATAACAAAGGGCTATCAATTATCATTAATTTGAAGTACTATGTAATTTAGAATGATTACAAATTAGGAGGATCACCATGCATTGCTGTAAAACCATAGCTCCTAACCTCATCTGGGTAGGAGGAAACGACAGGCGTCTTGCAATGTTTGAAGGCGTTTACTCAGTCCCTGACGGAGTTTCATACAACTCTTATGTTCTTCTTGACGAGAAGACGGCGGTATTTGACACAGTCGACAAGGCTGTCTCTTCCATCTTTTTCGAAAACGTTGAGTATGCATTGAACGGAAGAAATCTTGATTATCTCATAGTACATCACATGGAGCCTGATCACTCGGCTACCATGGAGGAGCTCGTAAGACGTTATCCTGAAGTGAAGATCGTCTGCAACGACAAGATCAGGACCATGATCAAGCAGTTCTTCAACTTCGACATCGATTCCAGAGCAGTCATCGTAAAAGAGGGCGACACATTGTCCCTGGGTTCTCACGAACTCACATTCGTCATGGCACCTATGGTCCACTGGCCTGAGGTCATGATGAGCTATGAAAAGACAGACAAGATCTTATTCACAGCTGACGCTTTCGGATCCTTCGGCGCACTTAACGGTGCCATCTTCGCGGACTTCGTAGACTTCGAGAAGGATTACTTAAACGAGGCCAGAAGATACTACACAAATATCGTAGGTAAGTACGGACCACAGGTCCAGGCTGTCCTTAAGAAGGCATCTGCTCTCGATATCAGAATGATCTGCCCTCTCCACGGATTCGTATGGAGAAAGCATCTTTCAGACTTTATCGAGAAGTACGACAAGTGGAGTTCCTATACTCCTGAAGTAAAGGGAGTTATGGTCGTCTACGCTTCCGTTTACGGCAACACAGAGAACACGGCTGAGATAATCGCGAGCAAGATCTCCGACAAGGGTATCCCGGTAACCATGTTTGATGTTTCCGTTAAGCCTGCTTCGGATATCGTATCCGCAGCTTTTAAATACAGCCACATCGTATTTGCATCCACCACATATAACGCAGGCATCTTTGTATCGATGGAGGCCTGCATCTCGGATATCGTTTCCCATAATCTCCAGAAGCGTAAGATCGCCATCGTGGAGAATGGCTCCTGGGCTCCTACAGCAGGCAAGCTCATGAGAGAGGAATTAAGTAAGCTCAAGAACTGCGAGATCATCGAGCAGGGCGTATCCATCAAGTCATCCCTTAAGG
>CADCQX010000163.1 GCA_902803695.1 Oscillospiraceae bacterium | reverse complement strand
GCCAGGACATACGTCGTTATCGAAGAGTTCGTAAAGGAACTTCTACCGTACTATCTGGCAGCGATCGATGAAGATATGAAGAAACTCGGAATCGAGGATCGGGATCTTCAGGATGCGATATCAGTAGAGAGGATAATCAGACAGCACGAGAGAGGATAAAAAGAATCTCGTAACAATCTTGACAGTGATTAGATTGCGTGTTATCTTATCAGTGATAAGATTAACGCGGAGGTTCGTTTATGTGCGCGAAAAAGCCTGAAGTCAAGCCGTATCATCACGGCAATCTCAAAGAAGAACTCATAGAGAACGGCTTAAAGTATATCGATAAATACGGCGTGGAGAGCCTGTCGATGCGTAAGCTCGCAGAGGCCAGCGGAGTCAGCAGTGCCGCACCTTATGCTCACTTCAAGAATAAGGATGCTTTCCTTGATGCCGTGCAGGATCATATAACCGAGAATCTGACAGATGCTCTGCACAAAGCATTTGAGAGGAGCACGGAAAGGGAAGTTTTAATCGAACTCGGTAAGGGCTACGTTACTTTCTTCTATGAGAATCCACTTTACTATCAGTTCCTCTTCACCAGAAGGAACATTGACATAAACACCTTCCCGCCTTATCAGTTCTACAGTGAAGTCGCTTCCGTTGCTCTAAAGAAGATGCATGAGAAGAAACTCACCAAAGAAACGATACGTAAGAAGACTATAACCATGTGGGCAACGGTCCACGGTCTCGCGAGATTCGCTCTCATGGACGGCGTTCTCAACACGGATGATCTTGATAAAGAGATCGGTCAGCTTCTGTGCTCGATCGAGGTATAAGGAGAATAAGATGGTAGGTATATATTTGAGCGGAACAGGTAACACAAAACATTGTCTTCAGAAGCTTCTGTCGATACTCGATAAAGATGCAAAAATGATCCCGATAGAAGACCCGAATTCAGTTGATGCGATCAAGGAAAATGATGAGATCATTCTTGCGTATCCGACACAGTTTTCAAACGTGCCTTTTATGGTCAGAGATTTCATCAACAAAAACGCATCAATCTGGCAGGACAAAAAGGTGTTCTGCATGACAACAATGGGTGCCTTCTCAGGTGACGGTACAGGATGTGCTGCCCGTGCTCTTCGAAAACACGGGGCGATCATAACCGGAGGTCTCATGGTAAGGATGCCGGACTCAGTCTGTGACAATAAGATGCTCAAAAAAACACTCGAAGTCAACAGGCAGATCGTAAGGGATGCAGATGAGAAGATTGAGAAGATAGGCAACGATATGCATAACGGCGGAAAGTACCCACAGGAGGGCCTTAGCTTCTTTGCGCACGTTGCAGGATTGATGGGTCAGAGACTGTTGTTTTATAACAGGACGACCGGCTACAGCACCAAACTCAAGATCAGTGATGCATGCGTCGGCTGCGGTAAATGTGCAACTAGTTGCCCAATGCAAAACCTCACTATTTCCGACGGAAAAGCAGTCTCAAATAACAAGTGTGCTATGTGTTACAGATGCATAAGTACATGTCCTGTTAAGGCAATAACTCTTCTCGGAAATGAAGTCGTCGAACAGGTCAGATTTGAGAAATATGTGGGCTAGAATTTTTATGATATTCTATAACAAAAAGATGAGGAAAAATGACAGATGAAAATTGGTGTAATTCTTGCAAGTTCACAGACAGAAAAGAATAAGCTTTTGTATGATCTGGTAAGTAAATATTCGGGCGATTCCGAAGTGATAAATTTCGGTTGTTTTGAAGATGAAGATCAGAGATATAGTTATATAGAAATTTCTCTTTTGGTTGGTCTTCTTCTCGCGAGCGGATCAGTCGATTTTATGGTTACCGGTTGTTCATCAGGACAGGGAATGATGCTCGCATGCAATAACATCCCGGGAGTTCTGTGCGGATATATCCCTACAGCTCAGGATGCATATCTCTTTGCTCAGATCAATAACGGAAATGCTGTATCAGTTCCTCTGGGTGAAGAATATGCCTGGAAGGGTGCGATCAATCTGGAGGAGACTATAAGTAAGCTCTTCTCAGAACCTTTCGGTCAGGGGTATCCAAAAAGTGAAGCAGAAAGGAAACTTAAGGATACGCTGCTCCTCAAAGATATCAGGAGAAGATCCCAGGTTGATGTGACAGAGCTTTACGCATCACTTGATAAGGACCTTATCAGTAAGATCTTCACCAAGAAGGATGTTATCAGGTTTGTGCTCGATAATGGCACGAATGAAAAGCTTAAAGAGTGGATAGAAGCGAATATGTAAGTGTTTTCGAAGAATATAGAAAGGGCCTTGCCGAACGTAACGGCAGGGCTTTTTTGTGTCTGAAATACGGCAATGTGGTAATAAGAATTAAAATATTATAATATGGGTGGGAATACAAATGGTTTTATAGGAGATTTTGAGATGGGAAACGATCAGGAGATCAGGGCCAATACTGTGTCCAAGTACAGGGAGCTCTATGAGCAGTACGGTGTCGACGAGAGAAGTCTCGGATGGACAAAAAATAAGCAGCAGATCAGATTCGCGCAGATGTTCGATAAGCTTGATATTATTAATGCGGATATCCTTGATATCGGCTGCGGCTTTGGTGACCTTCTGAAGTACTTGAGAAGAAGGGATCCGGATGAGACTTTCGGTTATGTGGGGATCGATATCGTTCCTGAATTTGTTGAAGTTGCAAAAGAGAAGAATCCTGAATACAGATTCCTGAACGAAGATATATTCGAGTACGAACCATTCAGAAAGTTCAAGTATGTAGTCGAGTGCGGATGCTTTACGGGACTTGACCCGCAGCATGAGGACGAGAGTTATGCATTCGTTGAGAAGTTTATTGGAAGGATGCTCGAACTTTGTACTGATGACGGCGCAGTCGTTTGCCACTTCTTAAGTGATAAGGTCGACTACAGAACATTCGCTACGGACTTTCATATCGCACCTGAAAAGATCCTGGCTATCGCTTACAAATTCTCGCGAAGAGTGGTCCTCGATAACAGCGTGCTTCCGTTTGAAGCCTGTCTTACGATCTATAAGGATGACTCGTTCAGACCGGAGACAACAGTTTTTAACCAAGCTAAGATAGACTAATTAAATAATCCTTGCCGCCACGAATGACGACAAGGATTTATTTTTGGAGATCATACTTTTAAGGGAGAGGAGAATTGAACGGCGGATGCGCCTCCTATAATTTCTTTATACCCTTAATTCGCCTGAACGTATGCAGGTAAGTATTTGCTTTGCAGCACCAATCCAATGATGAATGAAGCTACCGATAAAATGATCGCGATGACGAGCTTCGGCCAGAGCTTGCCGCTCTTTGGCTGGCCCTTCGAGATCTGTACCTGGCGGTTTATGAGGTGCTGACCTAATACCAGACAGACCGGTGCGAAGCATAATGTTGTCATCGCTGAGCCGAGATACACAACAGGCGGCATGGTCTTGGTTGCGACTGCTGCAGCTGATGTGCTGGCGGAAGATAATGCAGATGAGATGATCTGGATCCCTCCCGTGACGAAGTTCTGAAGTAAGTGGACAAATGACGCCAGCAGGATGTTGTTGCGCTTTACTACCAGATAGGCAGTGACGGCACCAAGCAGTGCTGTGTTGAAGAACCTTATCGCATCAGTGTGCATAGCACCAAACATGATGGCGATGATAAGGACCGTCATGAAGTCTTTTTTGAAACTTCGAAAATGGCTCAGGATAGCTCCTCTGGTGATCGCTTCTTCGCATATCGGCGGACAGATTACCGCTACGACAAATGCAAGAAGCACTCCTCCTCTCGTAAACATAGTGTTCATAGTTCCCGTAACCTGACTATATTGGTCGGGGAGCAAGACTCCTGCCAGGTGGATGGATGCGGTACCTATTCCGTAGCTTCCGATCCACATCAGGATGGAACCGATGATATCTCTGACCGTCGGTTTCCTGATAGGGAAGACCTCTTTGAACGGCGTATCATTTATAAGGCAAACGATGAGGGATATTCCCAGCATCACGCCTTGAGTGATAAGCGTTCCCCAGAGTCCGATGTGCTCAGAGAGTTTCCCGCCAAGTAAGATCACGACTATGGTGATCAGGAACAGGACCAGACCCTTCCAAGGCTTCCACTTCGCCTGGCTTCCTAGTTGTTGTGACATATATAACCTCCATTCGGCATCCGCCGTTCACAGTTTCATCTTAGAAAAGCGAAGTTAAGACATCTTCTCGGGAAAAATAAGAATTCATTCTGAATTGATAAAGATAAAGTTAAGACCGCCGGAGGCGCTGTTGACACGTCAAAAGATTAAGTTTAAAATAACATTGTTATATAACTTAGTTATTTAAGGAGCGAAGAAAATGCCGCCGCAGGTCAAAGTTCCGAAGGAAGCTATCGTTGATAAAGCTTTTGAACTGACGAGAGAGTATGGCTTTGAAAAGGTCACTGCTCGTATGCTTGCGGGTGAGCTCAATTGCTCCACTCAACCTATCTTTCACGTTTTCAAGAATATGGAGGAGCTTAAGGGCGAAGTCTATGAGAAGACGGTGAGATTTTTCGAGAAGTATGTGCTTAAGAAGCCGAAGGATAATTCGACGCCTTATTTCCTGAGCATGGGACTACGTTATATCGAACTTGCGCAGAAGGAGAAGAATCTTTTCAGACTGTTGAGCATGTCCGACAGCGGGACGAGGCTCAAGAGTTTTTACGATCTGACGAACAACATACCGGTGCCTATTGAACCTGAGGTGTTCGTCAAGACATGGATCTTCACTCACGGGATCGCCACCTTGGTCTCTACGAACACCACAAAGATATCACAAAAAGAGATCAAGGAAATGATAACCGAAGCAGGCACGAGCTTCGATATGTACAGCAAAAATAAAAAGTAGGTTGAGGAGGTACAGGATGAACAACACGGAACTACATAAAGACAAAGTCGTTAAGCTTAACATGCTGATGCCGGGAAGAACGATGATGAAATTGATCGGCGTTTTCGCGGCACTGGGTCTTCTGTTCTGGGCGTTCGAGTGGAACAAGCTCTGCATAATATCCCTGGCGGTCGCAGGCGGCGTCACTCTCATCTTATTCCTGCTCCTCGTGATCGAGGCCTACCAGAACAACTGTCTAGACAGGTTGTTTATCTGGAGGGACGACGAGGAAATGGAGGATTACTGATAACACCATTCCCTTAAAATATTTTATTGAGTTATGTAAGAAGAGGCGCATGCCTCTTTTTATATTGCTCGAAAAAGTCCGCCCGACATATCAGAATATGAACAATATGTAATAATTTCTTTGCATTTTCGAAAACTTTCGGAACAAAATATAACTATGATGACATAAAAGATATAAAAATTTTGTCTTTATATCTCAAATTTGTCCTAAACCCGAAAATATGTGTCAAAAATTTGTCGAATATGTCTTAATTATGTTTACAATGTGAACTCAATGTGATAAGTTGACGAAAAATCAGAATGAAAATGGGGGAAATTGGTATGCAACTCCTTAAGAATCCGAAGGGAAAAGTGTTAGGTCTCCTGGCTTTATGTATGTCCAGCGCTTTTGTAGCTGCAGGTATATACGGGGCATTTCTCTATAATGCCAAGGCAGTGGCATCGCCACAGGACCCTATGGACATAAAGTTCAAATCCGAACCTATAAGATTTGACAAAGTCTCTACAGATTATGTGCTTCCGGAAGATGCCGGAAAGACATTATTACTCCACACATTCACATCAGTTGATGATGCGATCTGCGACGACTGCGGACTTATAAGAAGCCTCGATATCGTTGAGATGGAAGCACCTGAGACAGGTAAGGATCTTCCTACGACAGTTAACTTCACGGCTTCCGCAGGAGCAACGGCAAAGATCACATGGAGTCCTTCAGATACCATCGCGAAGGCATCCACAACTTATAAAGCTACTATCGTTTTCCAGGCAAAGAGCGGATACTCATTCTCTGATGAGATCACGGCTACTTTTGACGGAAGCGATATCTCATTTACAAATAACAGCGGCAAGATCACAGTCACAAAGACTTTCGATAAGACAGGCGCAGCAGTTGTTACTCCTCCGCCGTCAACATCAGGTGACTGGGTGATCGACAAGGACGGAATCCTCTCAGCTTATAAGGGATCTGACAAGAATGTTGTAATCCCTTCGACCATAGACGGAATAACCGTTAAAGAGATCGCTTATAAGACATTCTTCAAGAACACAACTATCGAATCAGTAACAATTCCTGATTCTGTAACATCTATCGGAAATTACGCATTCGCATACTGTACGAAGCTTAAGACCGTTGACATGGGTAGCGGCGTTAAGACTATCGGAACATATGCATTCTCTTCATCCGGACTTCAGTCTGTAAAGATCCCTGATTCAGTTGAGACGATCTCATTTGCAGCATTCTGGAAGTGCGCTAGTCTTAAGGAAGCAGAGATTCCTGAGACAGTTAGTAATATTGCAAGTAAAGCTTTCGTATCTTGTTCCATTAAGAGCATCTGTATTGATCCGGACAAGTTCAGCGGAGCTTTTGACAGTAACGTAACTCGTCACGACTTTACCGATGATTCGGATGTCCTCTGTGACAAGTGCGGCTACATTAGAAGAATAGACATTAGCGGAATCGATCAGCCGGTTAAGGGCACAGATCTTGATACGAGCTTTGTCTGTTCCTGTGATCAGTATGTTGACGTAGCTTATGCATGGGATCCTAACGATACAACTGCTAAGGAATCAACAGTCTACACGATCACATTTACAATTTCGCCGAAAACGGGTTACAGTTGTGATGGTAACACGAAGATCTCAATAGAAGGCATCGACTATGAGTTTGTTTATAACGATGCAAAGATAACAGTCGTTAAGAAATTCCCTCAAACTGCGGCTGCTACTTCTACTGATACGCCCGCTTCCAGTACACCATCAACTTCAACTCCTTCAATATCTCCTATAGTATCTCCTTCAACTGTAACTCCTTCGGATAAGGTCGATCCAAAGTCAATGCCGGAAGCCTCTGTATCTTTTGAAGATTTCATCGAGAGACTTTACGTCGTTGCTTTGGCAAGACCATCGGAGGCAGAGGGAAAAGCTTTCTGGATCGACATGGTAAAGAACCACGATTTCACGGGAGCAGATTGTGCAAGAGAATTCCTCTTGAGCAAAGAATTCAAATCCAAGCAGATGACTGATGAAGAGTTCGTTGAAGTTCTGTACTTCACATTCTTCGACAGAGATCCTGCAGAAGATAAGGACGGTTTCAATTTCTGGCTTAATAGCATCAAGCAGGCCGGAAGAGATAACGCAGTAGAAGGCTTCATCAATTCCACAGAATGGTGCAACCTCTGCGCTACATACGGAATCAAGTCCGGAGCTACGACAGCCAAGGCAACTATCGCATCTGATAACGCCATCGGCTTTGCAACAAGACTTTACACATGCTGTCTCGGAAGAGACCCTGAGACTGAAGGTCTCAAGTTCTGGTCATTGTCACTTACCAATCTTGAGATAACAGGATATGATGCTGCGAATCAGTTCTTCACATCCGCCGAGTTCAAGGGATTCAACACTTCCGACGAGGAGTTCATCTCCAGACTTTACTTAACGTTCATGGATCGTGAGAAAGACGATTCCGGTCTTAAGTTCTGGCTTAACGAGATGAAGAACGGCATGAGCAGGGAACAGGTTATAAAGGAGTTCGCTAAGTCCGAAGAATTCTCCGGAATCTGTAGCGGTTATGGTATTGCCAGAGGTGAATTCTGATGAGAGACACAAAACTTGTAAGATTTCTTAAGGTATCCGCATGGATCATGGTGATGGTCCTTCTCCTCATCATGTTCCTCCAGCAGCACTCCTTATACGCTGCTTCATATCTTAACGTAACAGTTAAGCATTCATGTTCTTTGCAGAGCAACCTCGGTGTGTTCTATTCCGTCAAGTTCAACGACGGCGGGAACTACTCGAACGTGAAGCTCCATCTCGAGAAGCAGGTCTTTTCTGACTCTTCATCCAACTACACCTGGGAAGAGTATGATCTTACCGATTACACCGTCCAGGACGGCTGCTACGTATTCGCTTTCAACGGCGTAAGCGCAGTCGAGATGAACAATATCCTCAAAGCTACAGTGCATGCGACCAGCGGTTCATCCACATTCTTCAGCGAGACGGATACTTTCACAGTAAAAGACTACATCACTGAAGTTCTTAAGGAACATCAGAACGGCACAACCGATTCCGACAAGAAGCTCCGCACTCTGTGCGTTGACCTTCTGAACTACGGAGCTAGTGCCCAGACGTATTTCAATATCAACACCAAGGATCTTCCGAACAAAGGCCTTACCACCACCCAGAAGAGCTACGCATCCGCGCTTCCAACAAGCTTCGGTTCCTGCTACTCCTATAAGGCCCTCTCGGGATTTTCCTGCACCATCGATAACTTCTACCTGGCAGACAGCTACAATGCTTATATCAATGCCTATCTGAAGTTCTCGCAAACACCTTCCGCTGATACAGTTCTGGAAGTTTCTTACAAGTCCTGCGCAGGTGACTCGAAAAAGATCACAGTCCCTTACAGTGACTTCGTCTATGACAGCAGCATCGGTTATTATGTAGCACCGATAAAGGGTATCGGATCACCTGACTTCAAGGCAACTTTGACGGTTGTTGCAAAGAAGGGTTCCACAGCTATAAGCGGAACATATACGACCAGCGTTGAGACATGCATGGGAAATATCTATTCCATCGGATCCAACTCTCTTAAGGAACTTCTTAAGTATGCGATGGCTCTCGGAAATTCTTCCAATGCTTACTTCAGCAAAGCTGATCCTGTTACTCCGCCGGTGACTCCTCCGGTCGTATCGGTAACACCTGTTCCGACAGCTCCGATAATCACAGGTGACTATGTCACATATAAGCAGTTCGGTGCTAAGGGTGATGGCGTGACAAATGACTATGACGCTATTGTCAAGACTCACGAAGAAGCTAATAAGCTCGGCCTTCCTGTTAAGGCTGACCCTGGTGCCACATACTATGTAAGCCACATGGATCCTAATAATCCTAAGGGCGCTCTCATCAAGACCAACACCGATTGGGGCGATGCCACATTCATCATCGATGACTCCGTAATGGAACTTAGTGGCGGCAAGTGTGCCGAGATGAACTGCGTTCTCTTCACGGTTGAGCCTAGCGTTGCACGTGAGAAGAAGTGGATCAATCCTAAGTTCAATACTTTCCTCGGTATCGATCCTAATCTGTCTTCTTACCCTGAGTATGACGGAACTCCGAGCTCCAACTCGGTAGAGATCGCAGCGACCTTAACGAATAAAGTTTTCGGAAAGGATACGACTCAGTTCCCGGGAACATTCGGAGAGAAGGCACTCTATGCCCTTAAGACAGAGTCTCTTAAGAGATGGGGAAGAAACGGCTCCGCTACTGCATCGGGAGACACCCGTCCGCAGGAGGAGATCGTCATCGTCAACAAAGACGGCACCATCGACGGCGTTTCAAAGCTCCAGTGGGATTGGAAGGACATCAGTTCCATCGAGAAATATACTATCGACGAGACAACGCTTTTCGTAAGCGGCGGTACATTCATAACCGTAGTCAATATTCTTCCTACCAGGGAATACTGCAGACGCGGAATAAGCATCATCCGTTCCAATGTCGTTATGTCAGATGTTAAGCACTACCTCACAGGTGAGGAAGCTCAGTACACTGACGGAAGTGATGTCGGAGGCAAGCTCTATCCGAGACTCGGTGCTCCGTATCAGGGATTCTTCAGACTTGATCACTGCGCATATGTTACTTTGCAGAACTGCGTATTCTCAGATCACCTCTGTGTATACGGCATGAAGAATGATAACGGTTCTTACAACAACGTAAACAAGACTGCTCCGTATGACTATTACGCTGAGTATGCTGCAGCTATCACGCTCGATCACTGCACATGCGCAACTGACATCATGGACAAGAGCAGATGGGGAACAATGGGAACCAACTACTGTAAGGATATTACGGTTCAGAACGGCTGTTCCATCAACCGTGTAGATGCACATAAGGGAACTTACGATCTTACTGTCAAGGATTCCGACATCGGATGCTGGGGTATCTGCGCAGTCGGTTTCGGCGATATGGTGATCGAGAACGTAACCTGTCATTCCGATTACTTTATCTCACTTAGAAGAGACTACGGAAGTGCTTGGTACGGTGATATCTACGTCAAGAACTGTACATGGGATATCGGTAACGATTATGTTCCGGAGTTCATCCTCTGTAACTACGATCCGCTCTATATGTACGGCTATGACCAGATCACCAAGGACGGCAAGACCTACTACTGTTCCATGCCGACAACCGTCAACATCGACGGTCTCACAGTTGACGCATCAAAGCTCAACTCCAGTAACGGCGGCGCAGTATTCTACCGCTTCGGTTTCCAGGTCTTCTCGCCGGTATTCATGAACGTAAGTACCGAGATCGATCAGGCATTCATGAACGACAGCACGAAGTATAAGTATCCGCTCCTTCCTACAAAGGAGGTCAACCTCAAGAACCTGACCATCATCAAGAGTGAGGACTTTAAGAACAAGAACTTCACCTACGATGTTGCATTCCTGAGAAACTACAACCTCGACAATATCAAGGACGAATACTTCTTCAAGGATACGACGTTCAATTACGATTCTTCCACTACGACGATCGAATGGAAATAATCCCCGCAACAGTTTATTTCACTCTCATACACAACACAAAGCTGTCTCTGACATTTGTCGGGGACAGTTTTGTGTTTGGAAAAACAAGGTTGCGACAAAGAATCGATTTTTCTTGTGACAAAAATCACAGATATTAGTTGAATGATCACAGGCTGCGCAAAAAGGCCCTGTTTTTTGCGATTCTGTCGCAAGAAAACGGCGATTTTGTCACAGAAACTCTTGGGGTAGATAAAAAAGGAGTAATGGAACGTTATGGATTGTTTTCGAAAATTATCAGGAGAAGATGAGAGGTAGTGATATAATACTCGCTGTTGATTTGAAAGCAGAGGGGGATTATGTATGAAATGCGCAAAGATCAATAAGAAACTCGCGGCTCTGGCGATGGCCGGAGCGGTAGCTTTGTCGGTAGCGGCATGCTCACCGTCCAAGGAACATAAGGACAGGGAAGACCGCGAAGAGACTGAGGAAACAGAGGAGACAGAGACTTCCGAAGAGACAACTGAAGAAACGACCGAAGCAACCACTGAAGAAACAACTGAAGAGACCACGACTGAGGAAACCACAGAGGAGACTACGGTCGAAGAGACAAAGGCGGTGGCACCGGATGCACCTTCCTGCAGCATGGAAGAAGACGATGCGAGGTATAAGGCTTTCTTCGAGAACGATTATGCCGATCTGGCTGACAGGATGTACCTGACACAAAATAATGTTAATGTGATATTTGCATATACTGATCTGGACCACAATGGTTCGGATGAGTTGCTGATCGCTGACGGCGAAGGAGTTTATGCCGTAGTTACAGAAGTGGACGGCCAGTATAATGCGTCTGAGGTCTGCAGCTGGATAATCCAGCATGGTGCGGCTCCGGGAGAATACCTGGGAAACGGCTACTTTACAGGTTCTCACAGTAACGGCAATAACTATGGCGGTGAATTCGAGGTGGATCTCATCTGGAAATATGAGACGGCACTTAATGATATCGGTGTTTTGGCATGGCTCTCGGGGTCATGGGATCCGGATCATCCGAACGAACTTCTGAGCAAGTGGGAACTGTATATGGCTAATGAAGGCTGCATCCAGTCAAATGATAATTTCGCTGAATCGCCTGATGATCCGAACTACACATATTCTATGCTGGACTATGGCGACAATACAGAGTACGTTGACTTTGAACTTGTGCCAAACGAACTTCAGGCACCTTTCTTCGAGTTGCAGGAGTCTCTGAAGACTGAAAGTTCGCTGGATCTTCTTACCTGGAGGTCCGTTAGCGAGATGATGTAAGGATCATCAAACGGTAATTAACTATCAGGCTCGGTCCGCTGCGGCCGAGTCTTTTTGTTTTATACATTGTGGCATAAATAGGTGCATTTTTCGGACAATATAAAATTTGGTTGAGAATTTGTTATAATGTCAATAGATGTGACATCAAGGGAGAGAAACATGAAGATCGAATATATCAAAAAACACGCCGCGTTATTTCTGGCGATCGTTATGTCGGGAACTGTTTTCGCGGGCTGCCAGAAGAAAGAAGCTGAAAAGGAACTTTCCGTAAGACATAAGGAGATAACGGAGACCGAGGACGACAGACTTACCCCGCCGGAAACCCTGGAAGACGAGGATGACGATTGGGAAGAGGATGAAGATGAAGAGGACGATTATGTCGAGCCCGAAAAGAAGTACATAAACGTCTTTACATATACGGACGACGTAAATTACATGGTCCAGGAATATAAGAAGCTGCATCCGGATCTCGAATATGAGTTCATGATGACTAATATCGCCACTGATAACGGCGGATACCAGCAGGCCCTGGACGCATGTCTGTATTACGGTGATGAGGATGCACCTGATATCTTCGTGGTGGGTTCGGATTTTGCCTGGGATTATATCAATGGTGAACAGTCTGACTATGCTGCTTCTTACGATGAAATGGGAATCGATATGCAAAACAAGCCCTATGATGCAAAGATCGCTCCTTATACATATGAGACCGGTACCAGGCTTTCAGACGGGCAGGTCGTTGCATTGAGTTATATGGACAGCAGCTGTTTTATGATCTACAGAGCTGACATTGCAATGGAGGTCTTCGGCACGGATGATCCGGAAGAGATATCCGATATCTTCGGCGGAAACAGCGGTTCACTTGATAAGTTCTTTGAGGCCGCTGAGAAGCTTAAATCAAAAGGATATGCCGCGATCTCAGGCCCTGATGATCTGTGGTATTTGGTAAACGGTAGTACCTCAAGTTCGTGGCTTGTAGATGGCGAGTTTAATATCTCGAAGGAGCGTGATTCCTTCTTTGATATATCGAAAACGATCGCTGACAACGATTATTCAAACATGAACAATATGTGGAACAGCGGATGGTACGATGATATGGGCGGAAAAGGTGACAGACAGGTCTTCGCTTTCTTCGGACCTCAGTGGTTCCTCGATTATATGCTTACCGAATACAGCCATGATACATATGGCAACTGGAGGATCACTGATGCGCCAATAAACTCTTATGAGTACCAGACCTGGATCATGCCTTCGATATACGCCTCGGAGGCTGACCCTGAGAAGAAAGATGTCATAAAGGATTTCCTGGAGTGGGTTACACTCGATACGAGCGAGACCGGTTATCAGTATCTGGCAGCAACCGGAAGTTTGGATAGTTCGGGAAGCATGATGAGTGTTCCTTCTGCAGTAGTAATGGAGAAGATCGATTATGAATCGGATTTCCTCGGCGGACAGAATCCGTTCGAGTACTATATAAGTTCATCTCAGGATACGCATGCTTATCCTTTGAGTAAGAACGATGACAAATACGGTTCTGCTTTTATGCAGGTGGCAGAACAGTATGCCGAAGGTGAACTGGATCGTGATCAGTCGATAGAACAGTTCCTGGAAATGGCTTCCGGTATCTAACGATAGGATAATGTTTTCGAAGATTATGAGGATGTCTCGAGGTTTACCTTGGGACATTCTTTTTATATATAAGTGCATATATGGATAGCCGGAAGTTGCCCGATAAGGGTATTCGGGATATAATCGGGGCGGGGAGAAGATACTTCAACGGAGGTTTTATATGGAATACAGTTTGGGATTTACGATATTTTTCGGAATCGTTTTCTTGATCGCTCTGATCATGTTCATCTTAGGTATTGTGCTTCTGGTATCGGCCATCGTTAAGAAAAGGCCGGACGGAACGAGGCGTAAGGGAATGCTGGTCGCAGGTATCATCCTTATGGTGATCGGTCTTGGCGCGGGATTCATCTCGATGACTTTGGGAATACTGTCGGGAGTATCCGCCATGACAATGGGCACCCCTGAGGTCGGAGAAACTCAGGAAGATCTGGAGGATGTTTTCGAGAATAATGATAAGAAAAAGATCTATAAGATGCTTGCGGGACAGAGCGTAAGAGGCGATGAGAT
>CADCQX010000162.1 GCA_902803695.1 Oscillospiraceae bacterium | reverse complement strand
TACAGGACAGCCAGATCCTCCACCTTGTCATGAGGATGGGCGGAGAGAAGCGCTTCGTTGCCTTTCTGCGGGATCAGCTCCGGAAAGAGCATGTCCTTGGCCTGTTCATAACTGATACTCTGATTACCGATTCTTACAGTATTGCTCATAGTCTTATCCTCCTTCTGTTCTTGAGCATAAAAAATCAGCCTCCCACGGGATGTGAAAGACTGATATGTATCATCAGCTATGAAGTTATATGAGTTCGAAGAACCTGCACTTATTTATACTTCGTCCTCATTTTCTTTTCGGGGCAGGAAGTTCTGCGTACATTGCATCCAGCAATTCTCTTAAAAAATCCCTGTTATCAACATCGTCCACGAGCAACATTTCCTTTGCACCATCATACGGAAGTTCTGTGTCAGCATCAGGCATCATAGTAACGGCAGCCTTGGTAGGCTTTACAAGAAAGCGATCATCGTAAATGCCGCCGACTATCTTGCCGCGATAATATAGGATATATTCGCCCATCATCGCTCTGTAGCTGATATCATCCAGACCTGACAGCTGTTCTAAAATAAAATCCAGATATTCTTTTGATGACGCCATATCAGTTCCCGCCTTTCTTCTTGATTGGGTGCCTAATAACAGTCTTTAACTTCTCCGGATCAACCTTTCTGGCATCGCTCAGATAAATCTCATGATGAAGCCGCCTATCCGTAATATCCAGCGTATAACCCTGCTGCTCCATGAACTCATGCATCATTTCAACCGTAGCAGGCTCATTATCATAAGAACCGATATGCATACACTGGACACATACCCCTTCTTCGACTGTCAAGAACTCGACCTTGGAAAAATCCTGTTTTTTATTCTTCGTCGCTTCATTCACAGCCCACCTGAAATCATCTTCTGTAACGAAATCTGGAAGGCGAATAACAGAAATCCAATGGAAATCTTCCTTGTGAGAATAGTCGATTTCATCCACGCCATTCTGCCACCAGAACCCTTCCAGCGGCGGAACAACATAATCGAAATAGCCCTCAATCCGATGGCCACCCTTCTTGCTCATTTTGATCGTAAATGCAATTCCATACAATAACCCTATTGATTGCTTGTATTCTCCATCCTCCTGATTTGGATCTCCAGTACCGCGCACTGCGATATAATTCATTCTCGGAACTGTCACAATGCCCGGCTTATTTTTCGGCATATAGAATTCCTTGTATTCTTTCTTAAAATCAAATGCCACCGTGATTTACCTCCCCGCATCCTTCTCTTCAAAGGGCTTATTCCATGATCCGATCTCTATCAAATTTCCTTCCGGATCAGCAATATAGCAGGTTCTTTGTCCCCACGGTTCAAGTTCCGGCTCCAAAACCGATGTAGCGCCATTCTCTACCGCATTCTTGAAAGCATCATCCACTTCATCAAATGTATCGACATAAAGTGCAATCTCAAAATGACCGTTCAATCCTTTGATATACTCGTACCGGCGGTTTGTCATCCTTTCAAAATCCTTCCTTCCGAACAGAAGAAAAAGGGTTCCATCCTTAACGAGATATACATTGGAAGCATCTTCGGCTTCCTTGATCTCAAATCCGAGCACATCCCTGTAAAAGCGAATCATCTTCGCCATATCTTCAACCAATAACCCAAAACCGTCCAGCTTCATAATGCCGCTTCCTCCTTATAAATTGTTGTCATTTTCTTCACCATACGTGCGATATTCTTTCTTGCCTCTTTTGGTTCAAGTACCTCAGCCTTATCTCCGAATGTCATCAGCCAGGTGACCAGATTCTCCATATCTGTGTAATCAGCTGTGAACAGAAGCCTGCCATCATCGTTCTCTGTAAAGCATTCAGGTCCGAATTCTTCCACCAGCCGCCATTTCATATCTGCACTGAATAACGCTTTAACTTTGATTCCTCCGGGAAAGATTTTCTCATTGGAAAGCTCCGGCATAACAGCTTCCCTGCATTCAAAAACCGTTTCAATCTCCCGAACTTTATCCATACGGTTTAGCTTAAACAGCCTGAAGTCTTTCCTATCCAGGCACCATGCCCATAGATACCAGCTCGACCATCGAAACACCAGATAATATGGTTCAACTGTCCGGTCACTTTCACCTGAAGGGGCATAATATTGAAATCTGATCAAGTGCCTGTCTCCGATTGCGTCCTGTATGGTTTCTATCTTAGGCGCAAGTGATTCCCGATACCATGACGACAGATCGATCAGTATGGAATCCCTGCCGGTGATAAACTCAGAAGATCCGGCCTGGATCTTCTCCATAAGCTGACCATAATAACTGCTGCCGCTCACGCTATCCAGACTCCGGAGCCCTGCGAGGATCATCTGCATATCTTTTGATGTCAGGATTGTTCTGTCCATCCGGTATCCATCCATAATGCTGATACCACCGCCGGTGCCTTGTGATGTACGAATAGGAATGCCAGCCTTGCATAAATCTTCGATGTCACGGTTTATTGTCCTTTTTGAAACCTCAAACCGCTCTGCCAGCTCAGGTGCCGTAGTTTTCTCTTCCTGCAGTAGTATTGACAGTATTCCAATCAATCTGTCTATCTTCATTCCGCTCACGCTCCATGTGTATCATATCAAACGTAACACGACATCTGTATGTCATGTTTATTATAACAGTTTTGT
>CADCQX010000161.1 GCA_902803695.1 Oscillospiraceae bacterium | reverse complement strand
TGTATGAAAAGATCAGTCGGATGATGTCCGAGCTTAAAAAGAATGTTGTTATAATTCTCGATATTGAGATAGATGACAGTGATGTTCTCGTCGAGGGATTTGTTGATGCCTCCGCTTGACTGCATGAGGCTTATCTTATCGTCGATCCAGTTCTCGACTTCCTCCAATACCTTATAGCGGTTCGGAAGAGCTGTCAGAGGATCCAGATTGGAGATACCGTTCTTATCGTGCTTGACGATGTTCCTGTCTATGCTGGCTGCTTCCTTCTTTGCCGTTAGATTGTTATTCTCGGTTACAGTGAACAGCTGGCTTCTTGCCTGGTTATATAGTTTCTTGACCCTGAACATCCTGGAGTAGACCTTGCCCATAAAGAACTGAAGTCCCGTTGTTATGATGATGGATGTTACTGCGATAAAAACGATGGAGAGTGTGACGCTGTTTCCCGTCCTCACATAATCGTAGATCATGATGCCCGTCTGAAGAACGCTCATGATGGTGGAAAGGGTGAAACCGAGTCTTCCGAAGAGCATGTTTATGAGGACTGCGCAGACTATCTGGATAACTGCCAGTGACAGTCTCGGGTAAGGGTTGGCAAAGCCCAGCTGCAAAGAAACAGCCACGCTGAAAAATACCGCATATCCTATAAGGGAACAGAATATTACGCGAATATCATCTGTAAATTCATTACCTTCTCTTAGACCCATAACAACCTCATATTAACTATCAGTCATAATACATTATGACAGGCGTGTTTGTCTATTTATAAACTATACGGTTACATAACTGTTAACATTGGACCGAAGACCAGTCTGAAATGTGAAAATCTGCCGTATTTACGCCCTTCTCGTAGTCCCCCGCACTGAGTCTGTCGTAAACTATGACTGTTCCGAATCCGCCTTTTTTGGCTCCCTCTATCGCTCCCAGCACGTCCTCGAAAACAAGACACCTCGAAGGATCGACACCGAGCTTCGACGACACCAGAAGAAAGATGGATGGATCGCTCTTGTTGACTTCGTTTCCGAGATCTTCAAGAGTCGTCATGTTTTCGAAAAAACTAAGGACATCATTATTGCGTAAGCTGTTGACCGCATTCTTACGGTTAAGGGCAGTCGCACAGGCGATCTTAAGCCCCATGTCTTTGGCTTCCTTCAAAAACTCACGTGCACCTTTTTTGAGTTTGATGTTGGACCTGTATTCTTCCTCGACTGTTGCTTCCCATTCGGCGATGACCTCTTCAGGCGATTCCTTAAGGCCGTATCTCCTGATGGTGTATTCCGCGGACTGCGTCATGGAGCAGCTCTTGACCGTATCGGTGTACTCTCTGTCCACCTTGAATCCGCGCTTCCCGAGGAAGATCTCGTCCACTTCGTTCCAGACTTCCATGGAATCGAGAATGGTACCGTCAAGATCAAAAATGAGGGCATCGTAATTACGAAGATCGTTAAACCTTAAATCTTTCACTGCGGGCTCCAAAAGTAAGATTTGTCGTTAAGACAACTCGCATTATACACTAATACTTGACTTAATTGTTTATAATATACGAACGGTCAATTATAATGTAACAAAAAGCTTAAGGAGTATCGCGTATGGGCATCAAGAAGATCGTGGTCGAGAGGACCCGTAAAAACTTCATAAAACTCTGCAATGAAGCTGATATCCCTAGAATGAGAGAAGAGAAATACCCTGAGGACGTTCATGCCATCAGGGATCTGACATATATTGATGACGGCAAGATCGAGCACAGGTTCGACCTTTATTTCCCGAAGGGCGTGAGCTTCGAGAACATGGACAAAAAGAGGATCATCCTTGATATCCACGGCGGCGGCTTCGTCTACGGCCTTAAGGAGATCAACATGTGCTTCAACATGCATGTGGCAAGAAGGACTGGTCTTCCTGTCGCATCCGTCAACTATACCCTCGTTCCTGACGGCAGCATCGTTCACGAAGTAACCGAGATCGTAACTGCCATCGAGCATCTGAAGGAAACTTACGGCGTGGAGGATCTGTTCCTCATGGGCGATTCCGCGGGCGGCTTTCTGGCGTACACCGTATGGGCTGTCCTGAACGACAAGGATATCCGCCACGACTATAACTGTTTCCTTAATCCGAACGTTAACATCGAAGGTCTCATCATGGTGTGCCCGGGTACCTGCGACAGCCAGAACTACATTAAGGCTCTGGACGAAGCATATTTCCCGAATGATCCGGAGAACCACGTTCCGAATTATGCCAGGGATCTTACGCTACTGTCCGAGAAGTGTAAGAAAGATCCGCCGAAGATCCTTCTTACCACGAGCGACCTGGATTCCATGCTCCAGGAGACCTTGTACATGTACGAGTACCTCTCGAAAAATAACTTAAACGTCCAGCTTTTTAACGGCGTCTCAAAGGAAGACGGCAACAAGCTCTACCACGTTTTCCCGGTGGGTCATCCCGACTGGCCGGAGAGCGACGAACCTTTGCGCATGATAGAAAAGCTTGTGGTACAATAATACGAAGTTTTCGAAAATAAGGAGTGACATTCTTGAAGATAGCGTTTGACGCGGTTCCTCTGGTAGGAAGAAATATGTCAGGTATCGGCTGGTGTGAGGCAGGGCAGACCAAGGCTGTCGTTGATCTGCACCCGGAAAACGAGTATACCTACAATTACTTTGCCGGCAAGACCGCAGCGGAGAAGGCCGAGAGGATCAAACGCTTTGCAGGCGACAGGATCGAAGTCCGCGCACATCCGTTCTCCGGAATGTTCTACCGCGCATTTACAACGATCTTCCCTTTGTCCTATTCCATGTTCTTCGGTAAGGACTGCGATATCACTCACTTTTTCAACTACATCGTTCCGCCGTTTGTCAAAGGCAAGAAAGTGGTTACCGTCTACGATATGGTATACAAAGCTTATCCTGAGACGATGAGAGCCAGAACGAAATACATGCTCAATCTGGGACTTAAGCGTTCCATGAAGAGAGCTGACCTGATCATAACCATCTCCGAATTCTCGAAGTCGGAGATTCTCAAATATTTCCCTGAGCACGAAGCAAAGATCCGTGTTGTTCCGTGCGGTGTTGACCTTAACGAGTTCAAGCCGTGTGAAGATCAGCAAAGGATCGAGGCATGCAGGAAAAAGTACAAGATCGACGGAGATTATTTCCTCTATCTCGGAACGCTGGAACCGCGTAAGAATCTTACGAACCTTATCCTCGGATACGAGAAGTTCATTAGATCTCTTCCGGCTGATACGAAGGCACCGAAGCTGGTCCTCGCGGGTGGCAGAGGATGGCTCTTCGACAGCATCTTTGCTCTGGTCAACGAGAAGCATCTGGAATCGGATGTTCTCTTTACCGAATATATCGATTCGGAGGACCGTACTCCTCTGATGTGCGGAAGTCTCGCATTCACATTCCCTTCGATCTATGAAGGATTCGGCATGCCGCCTCTCGAGGCGATGGCCTGCGGAGTTCCTGTCCTTACATCTGACGCTGCATCTCTTCCTGAGGTTACGGGTGATTCAGCTGTTATCGTCAAGGCAGAGTCCACCGATGATATCGCAGCAGGACTTAAGAAACTCTTCGAAGATGAGGCCCTTCGCGAGCGTCTCAAGGTAGAAGGCGTTGAGCGTGCCAAGATGTTCACATGGGAGAATTCCGCTAAGCTCCTTTACAAAGCATACGAGGAACTTCTATGAAGATCCTGGAAGTCAACAAACTTTACTATCCGCACATAGGCGGTATCGAGAGCCTCGTTAAACAGTATTCCGAGGGTCTGTCGAAGATACCCGGTAATGACGTTAAGGTTCTCGTCTGCAGAGACGGCAAGGGTAAGGGATGCGTTGAGGAGATAAACGGTGTTAATGTCACACGCGCCAACAGCATGGGCACTTATTTCTCATGTCCGCTCTCATTTGATTTCATCCGTAAGTTCAGAAAGATGGCGAAGGAATCCGACGTTGTCGAGATCCATACTCCGTTCCCGCTGGGTGACGCCGCTCTCATGTTCTCGGGCTACAAGGGCAAGGTTGTCGTTGCATGGCATAGTGACGTCGTTAAGCAGAAGAAACTCCTGTTTTTCTATAAGCCGTTCATGAACTATCTTTTGAAGCGTGCGGACAGGATCATCGTTGCGACTGAAGGTCACATCAACGGGTCTGCTTATCTTCCGAAGCACCGCGACAAGTGTGTCGTTATTCCTTACGGATTAAGCGTCTCCGAATATGATAATGCTCCTGTTAAGCCGATCCTTACCGAGAAACTTAACAGTCCTGATTCCGTGAAGGTCTTCTTCAGCGGACGTCTCGTTTACTACAAGGGTGTCGATGTCCTCCTCAAAGCAATGAAGGACGTCAAAGGTGCCGAGCTCTTTATCTCCGGTTCAGGCGATAAAGAAGACGAGCTCAAGGCTTATGTCAGGGATAACGGGATGGAGTCCCGCGTTCACTTCATGGGATTTCTGTCCGATGAGGACCTGAAGTCCGCTTTTTCCGATTGTGATATATTCGTGCTTCCTTCCGTTCAGAGAAGCGAAGCTTTCGGCATTGTCCAGATAGAGGCAATGGTCTACGGCAAGCCTGTCATCAACACAGATCTTCCGTCAGGAGTTCCTTACGTGAGCCTGAACGGCAAGACGGGTATCACCGTTAAACCTGGTGACGCAGATGAGCTTAAGGTTGCCATCCAGACTCTCGTAGATGATCCTTCTTCCCGAAAAGCCTACGGTTCCAGCGCCAGAGAGCGTGTCCTCAGTGAATTCAACGAGGATGACGTTATAGTCAAGTTACACAATCTTCTCTCAAATATCTGACGTACATTTATTTGAACGTTTGGGCCAATCATTATATAATCAAAATGAGGATAGGCATTTCGAGAAGTAAGTGAGGGAAGAATGAAGAAATACGCCAGATATGCAGAATATCAAGACAAGCTCGCAGGCATCAAGTTGTTGCTCATCGGTATGGGTATTGGTGCTCTGGCTATCGTCGGTATTTTGATCGGATACAAGTTGACCCACAAAGAAGAGAAGAAGACCAACATTGAGAAGAACGTCAAGCAGGCAGTACGTGTCGTCGAGGACGTTGCGGATGAAGTTGTTTTCGGATCCGAGGGCGAGGTATCCGCAGAGAGTTACATTACTCTTAAGGATGTCATCGACATCAACAAACTCCAGACATTCACTTACACATATAACTCAACATGTCCTTATAGTGTCGGCAACGACAAGAGGATCGTCTTCTATACCGCTTACGAAGGAACAGTTACGTTCGGTATCAATACTGAAGACATAGAGGTCCTCGAGGACGAGAAAGGCAAGGTCGTATTCCTGTTCGTTCCTGAGATAGATGCGACTTACAAGGTCGATGCAGGTACACTCGAATACATCTTCCTTGATGAAGATTATCAGAACAACAGCGACGTACCGTCCATCGCGTATAAGCTCGCGATCTCGGATCTTAAGAAGAAGAGCGAGAAGTCCACATACATGATGGATCTCGCCAAGGAAAATACAGAGAACGAGCTTCGTGCTCTCACGGAGCCTATCGTTCATCAGATGTTCGGCAAAGATTATACAGTCGTTATCGAATGGGATGAGGAGGTGAACTGATGAAGAAACTGATCAGCATTTTGCTTTGTGTCGTCATGATCCTCACCTGTGTCACATCCTGTAAGAAGGATAAGGCCAAGACATCCGGTAAAGATAAGGACAAGAACGTTACCGAGACGAAGGAAGCCCGCGGCGGTGACCGTTCCGGCAATTCCGGTGGTGGCGGCGGAGGCAGTTCTGAAGATACTGAGGATGTGGAAGAACTCCTCGGTGAAGAGATCGTTGATCTCGAACCTGACGAATTAAGCGTCAAGAACATATGCCAGCTCGCTACTCTCGAGTGCTATTTCAATAACGTGGCCAAAGCTCAGAAGACAGGCGGAACCGGTATCGCTCACCTTGGTGAGAAAGACAGAGTATTCTGGGTCGAGTACAGCGCAGTCGCTACTCTCGGTGTCGATGCGAGCCAGGTATCCATCGAAGTCGTCGACAACATGATCTATGTCTTCATTCCTGACGCTACCGTCCTCGAGAAAGTCACGATCGTTCCGGATTCCTACAACAAGGATTCCGTCATCCAGGACATCGACGGCAAGCTCAACAGTAACGACATCACAGCTTCCGACATTACTCTTGCAGTAGATGCTTCACTCGCTGCTTTGCAGGCTGATGTCGAGGGTGATACGGTCCTTCTTGGAAATGCAAAAGACAGAGCAAAGGTCCTGATCAAGGACTACATCGAGAAGATCAACGAGTACTCCGGAAAGCAATACATCATCGTCTTCCGTGATCCTTCCGAAAAGGGTGATGTCGGAAACTGATCCGTGATTTTTTTAGAGAATTTTGGAGCGTCTGACCATATTGGGCAGACGCTCCTTTTCGAGACAAAGAATAGTAAAAGAAAAAGTTGATTTTTGATATAAATCCCCTTAATATGATAAAAGAGTTATGATTATTGAAGGGGGTATTATATGACACGATCTCATCGATGTTTAAGTCTGCTTATTTCCGTTTTAATGGTATTCTCGCTGTTCGGAACAGTCTTTGCCGGCGGGGATGGCAGTTCAAGAGAAGGTTACCATCAAGGTTACGGAAAATCTGATTCATACTATTGGGTTTATGATGTTGACGAATGTGTATTGGATATTGAATTCCGCGATAAACCGGAGGGTATTCCGGTTCAGGAATTTGCTTCTGAAACTGTGGTAGATATCCAGAAAGAAACCTTATATCTGAACATTAAAGCAAATGATTACGGATGTGTATTCAGAGGTCCGGAAGTATTCACTTCTCTCAGAGCAGTGGAGCTTAACGGAGTCGGTTCATTCGGCTCTGTTGAATTTAACCAGTTTCGTATCGATGCTGCTGTTAATCTGAATACCACGGTATACTCTCTTTTATTCAATGATTACAAGAACTACTCCGCTCCAATAATTAACGACCACGGAAATTACGCATCTAACTGCTATGTATATGTTCATAATATATCGACTATGTTGATAGAGTATCCGAGTAATGCCGATTCTTTTGCAGGTTATATCTGGAACGGCGATGAAATCGGCACGGTAAGGATAGCGGGTGGTCTGGAAAAGATACCGCAGGGAGCTTTCAATTCCTGTAAGAATATGACAACAGTTGAATATATGTCGCCTATATCTGTTACGGATATTGAATACCAGGCATTCGGCAACTGCACTTGTTTGGAACAGATCGTTATCCCGAAGACGGTAAAGACGATCAAACCGGATGCTTTCTCAGGCGATACCAAGCTCAAAGATATCTTCTATGACGGCACGGAAGCTGAGTGGAATGAGATCGAATCGGTCTTTATCTCAGAAAAAGGAAATATCTACCATAGAGGCTTGATCCTGAATGATGAGGTCACGCTTCATTTTAATGATTCTACGACCAAGATCTTAAGTCCTAACCCCAGAGTGATCGATGATACTAACGGTATGTTCATAGCCCCCACATCAGCTCCGCAGCATAAGGGCTATCAAAGTCTCGGAACCATCGGATACGAATGGGAGTATTACTCTAACAGACTCCTTCATATCAAATTTGCGACAAGTTCGACATATCCTGTAGCCGGTATCAATACTTACAGTGATATAAGCGAAAAGACTGAGATCCTGTTTATAGAGAGTGCAGGAGATGTGTATGCTTCTTTGGTTTTGCCGGAGTTCGGTAATCTGGAAAGGATATTTGTCGGTAAGAATGTAGCGCAATACATATCTATCGCCGGCGCTGATTCTTTGGATTTTATTTTCGATACTTCAAGTGACCAACACACGATCAACTTGAGCGGTTGGGACAAAAGTGATCTTCCTAAGGTCGGAATGCAGGAAAAAGGCCTGTGCATGGTAATCAATGGTGACTTTGCCGAGAACAAAGTAACCATTTCCAAGGAATACGGAGACATGAACTATGCGATAGTCCGTGGCGAGACCAGCCTTAAGACAGCTACTTTCGAGGACGGAATAGTAACGATACCTAACTCGATGCTTTCTTTCAACAAAGCACTTGATTCGATAACGGTACCTGATTCAGTAATCGATATTGAGTATTTTGCATTCCAAGGATGTTCAAGTCTTAAGAAGATAGATCTTCCTTCTTCGATCAAGAAGATACAAAGTGATGCATTCTCAGATAATGAAAACTTTACTGATATCTACTATAACGGAACAAAGGCACAGTGGAACAGCATAGATATAACTGCAAAATACTTCATTGACGGAGGTCCTGAGATCAAGACATTTAAGGGTCTGATATCTGAGAATGTGATCACGGTCCATTGTATAGACGGCGATCTGTATCTTCCGGGAATGAATTCGGATTTTGAGGTAACAAAGCCTACTCCGTCTCCTTCGGTTCCTCCGACACAGCCACCGACGCAGCCGCCGACGCAACCGCCGACGCAACCGCCGACGCAACCGCCGACGCAACCGCCGACGTCAACACCGACTCCGACAGAGGAAGGCTTCGAGGCATTTGTTGAGAGACTTTACACAGTTGCTTTGAACCGTGCATCCGAGCCTGAAGGAAAAGCATTCTGGTGCGAGCATGTAGGTAACGGCGATCTTAACGGTGCACAGTGCGCCAACGAGTTCCTCTTGAGTAAGGAGTTTAAGGACAGAGGCCTTAGTGATGAAGAATTCCTCAAGGTCCTCTACAAGACATTCTTCGACCGAGATGCCAAGGATGATCCGTCAGGATTCAACTTCTGGATGAATAGTCTTAAGACCGAAGGCCGTGACAAAGTCGTTGACGGATTTATCAACTCGGAAGAGTGGTGCAACATCTGCGCTTCGTTCGGAGTCAAATCCGGAGCAACCAGAGCTAAGGCAACGGTACCTTCGAAGAATGCAAAAGAATTCGCCGAGAGGCTTTACACGAAGTGCCTCGGAAGAGATGCAGAAGAAGAGGGCCTCATGTTCTGGGCATTGGGTCTCACCAATCTCGAGCTTACAGGTAAGCAGGCAGCTCACGAGTTCTTCTTCAGTAAGGAGTTCAATGATCACAACTTTGATAACAAGGAACTTCTGACGAGAATGTACAGAACATTCATGGGCCGTGAACCTGATGATGACGGAATGAACTTCTGGCTTAACAATATGAAGAACGGAATGACAAAAGAAGAAGTCTTCAACGAGTTCGTTAAGTCTCTTGAGTTCACTCAGATCTGTAAGGATTACGCGATAGACAGAGGATAACCGATCTTTAATGATCAATGACGAGAGCCGCGGTTTACCGTGGCTCTTGTTTATTATGTGGCACGGATTTACAATAAGTCTTGGTTCTGTAAAATATAGAAGCAAGAAAATAAGGAGAATAACAGGTTCCGATGATCGAAATACTGATTTCAATATTGCCCTTCGCTTTGGGCGTTTTTCACGAGTGGACAGCAGCTCTGCTTTCCGTTTTGCTTATAATTCTGATCGCATTAAAGGCTAAGAACAACAAGGACTTTAAGTGTCCTTTCGATATATTATTTGCAGCAAGTGTTATCTTGCCTCTGGCTTTTCTGGTAAGTCCGCTCTGGGCAGTTGATAAGGGCATGACGGTACTGGGATTCGTTAAGTTCCTGCCGCTTCCATTGTTTCTTATCCTTTTGAGAAACAGCCCGGAAGTAAAAGATCCGTTTAAGTATCTTCCATTGTCCGGTTCGGTTATGACAGTCCTTTCTTTTATCCTGGGACTTGTTATCCCGAATGAAGGCTACTTTCTCGTAAGCAAGAGACTTGCAGGATTTTTCCAGTATCCGAATACGTTTGCTCTTTTCCTTCTGGTAGCTTTGAGCCTGCTCCTTCTTAAGGATAAGTTCGAGAAGCAGGACTACGCATATGCGCCGATCCTTCTTGCAGGTATTGTCCTTTCAGGAAGCCGTACGGTGTTTGTCCTTCTTATTTTGTTCCTTTGCTACAGGATAATAACTATCAAGGGTAAGAAGCTTAAGCTCATCCTCGCTACAGCTGTTGTCGTTACGGTCCTCGGATCCGTTATCTATGTTCTTGCAACGGGAAACAAGGACAGCGTCGGAAGATTCCTTACGACTTCATTTACATCAAGTACGTTTATCGGAAGATTCCTTTACTTCAAGGATGTTCTTCCTCAGATATTAAAGCACCCACTCGGATTGGGCTATATGGGTTACTTCTATTCCCAGTCTACCTTCCAGACAGGTGTTTATAGCGTAAATCATGTTCACAACGATCTTTTGCAGATCCTCATTGATGTGGGCTGGCTCCCGACGATCCTTTTCGGTATTGCCGTAGTAAAGAACTTCATCAAGATCGATATGAGAAGAAAGATCGCAGTCATCATCATGGTCCTTCATCTGCTCTTCGACTTTGATATGCAGTTTGTGGCTATGGATCTTATCTTTTTGGCACTCATTTTCGATGATGAGGCAAAGGGAGAACCTGTTAAGGGAAGAACGAGCTTTGTCGTGGCGACTTCTGTGGCAGTGCTCCTGAGCCTTTACTTTGCTATCCCGAACCTCCTGTCATTTGTTAAGAAGGATGATCTGGCTGTTAAGGTTTATCCTGCATACACAAAGTCATATATATCACTTCTTTCCCAGGCTGATACGGCTGAGGAGATGAAAGATATAGCCGATAAGATCATCAAGTATGATGACAGCGTATCGATCGCTTATTCCGCTAAGGCCAGAGCATATTTCTCTGAGGGTGATATCCCTGCCATGATCGAAAACAAGACCAAGGCTATCGAGAGAAACAAGTACAGCCTTGTCGAGTATGAAGACTATATCGACATGCTCACATATAGCGCAAACCTTTATATTGATGCCGAGAACTACGACAGCGCTCAGGTATGTATCAACAAGATAAAAGAAATACCGGCTAAACTGCAAGCAGTTAAAGACGGTACTTCCTCATTAGCTTATAAGATCAAGGACAAGCCTGAACTGGATCTGCCTTCCGAATATCAGGAGATAATCGCGGCAGTTTCTTAAGACTCGAAGTCAAAGTAGCTCCATTCGTTGCTGTCATCGTTGACAACGGATTCTACATCTATATTTACAGGGTAGCAGAATGCATTGACGAAACCGTCCATGGCATCGCAGACTGTGTCCTCAGGGTCCGGAACATAGCTGTCTTCGGACATGAGGAATTTGAAATCCGTGTTGCCCAGAGCAAGGAATGCGTCACTAAGGCACATGTAACCCAGTGAAGGTTCGTTATCGATCTCCAAGAAGTAAGGATAATATTCGTAGCA
>CADCQX010000160.1 GCA_902803695.1 Oscillospiraceae bacterium | reverse complement strand
TATTCCCTGCCCGTTCATGAAATACGATGCAGAATAAATGACCTGATCACCCTGAGTCTTCTCGACCGCGATCAAAGTCCTGGTATCGTCATCCTTCACTGAATATGTTTCCTTAACTGATATCGGAACCGGTATAGGTGTCGGTGTCGGAGAAGGTGTAGGAGTAGGTTCTGCCGTAGTTGCAGCTGTAGTTGTCTCTGAGGTTTTCGTTGTAGTTTCTGTGGTCTCAGGCGTCTTTTTATCGCATGCACCAAATAAGCACAATGCCATAACAACGCTCATCGCCAAAGCCACTCTCTTCATTACTAACCCCTTCTTCTTAAATATCCCTTACATATAATACTCATATTCTTTTCGAAAACAAGAAAAGCGGATCAAAAAATGACCCGCCTTTCTGTGGATATAATATGGAACTTTGACAATGTGTCATCATGTGTCTGCTATTTCCCAAATGGTTCCCATATTCTGGAAACCGTTTTCCGGCATGCAGCCTTTACACTGACCGCCGCCCTTGCCGGAGGAGCAAGAGCCGCAGTCAGCACATTCGATCATGCCTAGTCTTGTCCGTCTTAAAACCCCGATACGCTCGAGATATTCCAAGGTCCTCTCAACATCCGATACTGTTGTTCCCATCCTCTCGGCGAGCATGGCCGTAGAACAGCACTCGCCGGATTTAAGAAGATTCATCAGATTACGCATATCCATAGCCGGGGCCTCACATGATAAGAAGTCCTACATGATATGCGAGGAACGCCAGGATCAATGCGCTTGCTTCGTAGTAGAGCGTAATGAGCGTTGTCCACTTAGCAGAGTGTGTCTCCTGATATGTAGCAGCAAGAGCAACTACGCACGGCATGTTGAACGTGATCGCGAACATAAATGCCAGAGCCTGTGGTCCGGAGATGTTATTGATAAGAAGCTGAGTGGAATTAGCAACAGCCTCATTTGATCCCGCAACAGCACCGAAGATAGTTCCTGTCTGTGAGAACAGAGCCGTAAGAACACCGACTGCTCCCTCTTTACCGATAGAGGATGCGATGAAAGCCATGAACAGCTGCCAGCTCAATCCGAAGAACTTGGTAACAGGCTCGATAAATGTTCCGACTTTATAAAGTACAGATCCCTCAACTCCAATAGATGAATAACTCAGGAACCAGAATACGAGACATACAGGAATGATAACCTTTATAACTCTGAAGAACATATCCTTCGTTCTTCCGAATACGTATCTCAGAAGTGACTTCCACTTCGGCTTATGATACGGAGGAAGCTCCATGATGATTCCGTATCTGTCTTCCTTCTTAACAAGGTGTCTTCCGAAGATCTTCGATGTGATCCAGATATGGATGATCATAACAACCAATATCGCTACAATAACGAGTACTCCGTAACCGCCGAAGAATGATGTAGCAAGCATTGGGATGATCGCCCATGCAGCACCGCAAGGAACTGCCCACGCGAGCGCGATAGTAAGGATCTTCTGTCCCCAGTTATCGATAACTCGGCTACTTGACGCACCACCGATCGTACATCCGAATGATACAAGGAATGGCATTACGGATTTACCCTGAAGACCCATCTTACTCATCGTATTATCGAAAACATACGATATCCTCGCCATGATTCCGCTCTCTTCAAACATACCGAATACCAGAGTGATACCGAATGCGAAACCGAGCATTTTTACTGTGTTTGCGATACACATAAGGAGACAGTCGCAAATGATACCGATTAATATCGGACTTGCGTTTGCATTTGTAAGAGCAGTTCTTATAGGCTCGTCGAGCATGGTTACACAACCGCCCAAAAGCATGATCGGAAGCGCCGGGATAAATGACAGAAGAAGTCCGCCGATTACAACGAGTACAACTACTAACTTACCCCATGTCTTACTGGTGATCGCTCTGTCGAACTTACCCATCTTAACGGAAGTCTCGACCTTATTTACGGAACCGTCCAAGATCTCATCGATCCATGCGAACTTGCATTCACCTGTTGAAAGCGCTCCTTTATCCAATGTCTTTATTGTCTTCTCGTAAGAAGCTTTCTTCTCACCGCTCAATGCGTTTTCGATCTTTGCTCTTACAACCTTATCGCCCTCAACAGCCTTAGCACAAAGCCATGTGGATGAATAACCTTCAACAAGTCCGTCAGAGATTATGGTCTTAAGATCAGAATAACCTTCTACTGTTTCATAACCTTTTTCGAGAGAAGAATAATCAAGCTTTGTCTTATCCTTCAGTGCCTTTTCCATGCACTCGAAAAAGGAATCATACTTCTTAACGTCTGTTGCCGACATCAGTATCACAGGGATACCGATCTTACTCTCGATCTTTTTCGGATCGATGTTCTTGCCCTGATCCTTAGCTACATCAGCCAGGTTCAGTACCAGGAAACACGGTACATCGATACCCGCAAAATCTGCAAGCATGAACATGCTTCTTTCGAGCTGTGAACTGTCTGCCAGGATACAGACAACATCCGCATTTCCTGACGCGATATAATCTCTGGTTACGATCTCCTCATCGGAATTTGCCGACAAAGAATAAGTTCCCGGAAGATCTGTAACGATATATTCCATTCCGTTATGAGTGAATGAACCCTGCTTCTTCTCAACCGTCTTACCAGGCCAGTTACCGACATGCTGCTTAAGTCCGGTAAGTCCGTTGAACAATGTCGACTTACCAGAGTTCGGCTGACCCAAAAGCGCAATAGTTATCTTTCCGTCTACCATCAGTTCGACCTCTCTTCCACCAAAATTCTCTCGCACTCTTTATTGTTGAGCGCCACCAGCGTGTCCCTTAGAAACACGAGGATCGGTCGACCCTTGTCGTTCTTGATTACCTTGACTTTGCATCCCGGAGTCAGTCCAATGGATGTGATCCTGCTTAAAAATCTGGTGTCACCGTCGATCGAAGCAACCACACCTTCCTGGTCGGGAGACATCTTATTCAGGCTCGTCATCTTACTTTTCCTCCTCAAACTCTGTGATCGTATATGTACTGCTCTTTAAAGCCTCAACAAAAAAATCCCTGTCTCTCTTTTCCTTCGAAAACACTGTCACATCCTTAACTGAAAGATCAGCCTTCGCCCAGATACCGTTTGTAGAATTAAGCATGTTCTCGACCCGAACCGCGCAGGCTGAACAAACCATTCCCTCAACATGAAGCCTGTATCTGCATGGATAATGAGAGATGTCCTTATCCTTGACTTTTATCTTTTTGGGAACCTTCTCACCCGTTCCGCAGCATGATGAGCCTGATGTTATTTCTTTGAAGATCCTTAAAAACAAGACACCTGCCGTTAATACCGCAAGCGTTATTATGAAAACCATTAACATCAACCTCTGTTTTTATTTCTAGTTAGCGTTTGCTAACTAAACATTGAATATATACCACAACAGATAAACACTGTCAATACAAGTATCTTCAATATACTGATAGCAGAACAGACTTAAATGTGATTAGCATATTCTAACCGTTAGGCAAAACAAAGGCCGGTATCCAAAAATGATACCGGCCACAAACTCACACAAAAACAACTGTTACTTATTTCCGCTTAAATATTCATGGATGCCCTGCGCTGCTTTCTTTCCTGCGCCCATTGCAAGGATAACAGTAGCTGCACCCGTAACGGCATCACCGCCTGCATATACTCCCTCTTTCGTTGTCTTACCTGACTCTTCGGTTACGACGATGCACTTCTTATTGTTCGTCTCAAGACCTTTGGTCGTTTTCGCGATAAGAGGATTAGGAGATGTACCGAGTGCCATGATGACGGAATCCGTCTCGATCTCGAACTCCGATCCCTCAACTGCAACAGGTCTTCTTCTGCCGCTGGCGTCAGGCTCGCCGAGTTCCATTCTTATACACTTGATAGCACGAACGCACTTGTCATCATCCATAAGTATCTCGATAGGATTCGTAAGAAGTTCGAACTTGATGCCTTCTTCTTTTGCGTGGTGAACCTCTTCTGCTCTTGCAGGAAGTTCCTTCTCGCTTCTTCTGTAGACTACTGTTACATCAGAACCGAGACGGAGAGCAGTTCTTGCCGCATCCATGGCAACGTTACCGCCGCCTACTACAACAGTCTTTCCTGTCTTAAGGATCGGCGTATCGTAGTCATCTCTGAATGCTTTCATGAGATTACTTCTCGTTAAGTATTCATTTGCAGAGAAAACTCCCTTGGCATTCTCGCCAGGTATTTTCATGAACATCGGAAGTCCTGCACCGGATCCGATGAATACTGCTTCAAAACCTTCGCTCTCGATAAGTTCATCAATAGTTACCGATCTTCCGATAACTACATCAGTCTCGATCTTAACGCCAAGAGACTTAACGTTCTCGATCTCAGATCTTACGACAGTATCCTTTGGAAGTCTGAACTCAGGGATACCGTATGTAAGTACTCCGCCGGCTTCGTGAAGGGCCTCGAAGATGGTTACGTCGTAACCG
>CADCQX010000159.1 GCA_902803695.1 Oscillospiraceae bacterium | reverse complement strand
TAGCTTCCGCCGCTTATGCAGAACACGATGGATGGTCCGAAGATGGAATCCGTAACTTCACCCATGATGAACTTGGCAATGTTGGTTCCCGCATACGGGAATATATTCTGGATATCCGTACAGATCTTAAGGCCCGTCTTGAACGCGCGTCTCTTACGTGCCGGACGGCGGTTGATCTCAGCCATGGCCTTCTTCTCGATGGTATGCCAGAGAGCCGGTACCGCGAAGATGTGGGTAACCTCATGGCGGCGGCATGTACGGACGATGGTATCCGGTGAATAGTTCTTCAGGAACACGAAAGTGCGGCCGAAGAACGCGAACCAGAAATAGACCGCGAACAGGCCGAATACGTGATAAAACGGCAGGAATGCCAGCTGCTTGATGGAACCGTGGTAGCCGGTCGCCATTCTTGGGCTCTCCTTAACGATGCTCTCGGCATCCAGGATCTGCTTGCTGGTCTCCGCGCCCGTGTAAAAACAAATGGACTGGTGAAGTGATGTCGCCGAAGTCGATATCGCGAACTCATTCTCGAAAACGTCCTCCGGACATTTCGCGTAGGAATCATCAGTCAGCGTGAATTCGGAAAAATCAACGAATTCGCCCGAAAGATTAGTCGATCCCATACCGATGATGGTCTTGATCCCGAGGGTCTTAAGGATAGCCTCGGAAAGGCTCTTCGGGTGTCGGCAGTTAACAAGGAACGGTCTGTTACCGCTTTTGAGGATTGCCCAGAATGCGACGATCCACTCGAGGCAGTTCTCCATCTCCAGGGCGACGTAGCCGTGGGAGGCGCCTATTTTCGAGTACAAAAAGCCGGAGGCATTTTCAATGTAGCCTTTGACTTCTGCATAGGTGTACTTGCGGATCCTGTAGTCGATCTCGGCTTCCGCGAGGACGAGGCCGTTATCGCGGAACATGATCTCGTAGATAGCCTTGAAATCGCGCTTCGAGTTAAGGAGCGCATTAATGTTGTAATCGATATAATCCTGTAGTTCTTTTTTGATGCGCACTTATCCGACAAACTCCTTTATGGCGTTATCGTAAGCTTCCTTGTTGTTGATCCTGAGGTGCGAGTGAGCACCCTTGTCAAACCACACGATCTTCTTGTGAAGCGAAGTGCATGTGTCAAAAAGTTTCTGGCTCTTCTCAGGAAGAGAGAAGATGTCCTGTCTGCCGTAGAGGAACAGGATCGGCATGTCGCCGATCTCCTTGACGAGCTTGATAGGAGCTTCCTCGCGGAGTCTGGCGCCCGTGTTCTTCTCGATATGGTAAAGGCACATAGGAAGGATCGGATATACCGGCTTCTTCTCGTACTTGATGTGCTCTTTGAATGTCTCTTTGAACTTGATGAACGATCCTTCAGTGATGATCGCCTTGATATTAGCCCTCTTTGAAGCATTCTTTGCAGCAAGAAGTCCCGTTACCGTTCCGACGCAGATGCAGTGGAGGTAGACCTTCTTGATGCCGTGCTTCTCCTCGAGCCAGGTAAGCCACTTGTCGAGGTCTCTGTGCTCGTAGTGTCCCAGGGAGTGATATCTTCCCTCGCTGCTGCCGTGTGAACGCGGATCGACTGCGAGGATGTTCATGCCTACTGCCCAGTAAGGCTGGTCGAAATAGTATCCGTACATAAGGCCTTCTGCTCTTCCCGGGATAACGATGACGCAGCGGTCGGAACCGTGATCATAGTATTCGGCGTGGAGCTTAAGTCCGTCGTTTACGATATCGACAGGCTGCTTTTTGTCTTTGATGGTCTCTGCAAAGGCAAGGCCCTCGTTCCACATCCGGACCTGCTCTTCGTTGTCCTGATAGGTACAGTCGTTGCCGAATTTCTCGGGAGTTGTCCTTACGACCTGTTCCTCGTAGACCTTGATCGCGATCGGGTTCAGGAAGATAAACATACTGACGACGCTTCCGACGAGAAGTACCGCAATAATGATGGCCGCGATTGCCCATCCGCTCACAGCAAGCTGAACCAAAAACATAATAGCCCTCCTTAACCCTCACAATGACAAGTAGATTATATCATTCACTACATAATATAAAGGTTCAAAATAGTTTGAATGTCAAGACAATTTTTGTTAATATACTGTGTATGCGTATTAATATGCGCGTTAAAGAACTACACTTTTGGAGGAGTAACACTATGGGTTTTGTAATTATTCCTGATACAGCTTGTGATCTGGAGAAAGATCTTCGTACCAGATTCGGAATCGAGGACTATCTCAGAGGAACGATTTATTTTCCGGACGGACACAGCGAGCCGATCTCTCTTGACTGGGAGAAGATGACTCCGGACGAATACTATTCTTCAATGAAGGGACATAACGTTCTCTATAAGACAGCAAGCGTACCTATGGGCGAGGTAAAGGAAGTTTTCGAGAAGCATCTTGAGAAAGGCGAGGATATCCTGAGCATTTCATTGTCTTCAGGTCTTTCAGCTTCTTTCAATGAGTCAGAACTCGTAGCTAAGGAACTTCGTGAGAAGTATCCGGACCGTAAGATCTATTGTGTAGATTCACTTCGTTATTCAACATCTCTGGCACTTCTCGTTATCAAGGCATGCGAGAAGAAGCAGTCAGGCGCAACTATCGAAGAGACATATGAGTATGTCGAGAGCATCAAGAGAAACATCCGTCAGATGGGCTTTATGGATGATCTCTACTTCCTTGCTAAAGTAGGACGTGTTTCCAACTTTAAGGCTTTCTTCGGAACACTCGTAGGCGTAGCTCCTCTCGCTGAATTCAACAAGGCCGGCGTATCCGAGGTTATCGGTAAGGCTAAGGGAAGAAAAGCAGCTAACAAGGCTACTATCGAATACATGAAGAAATATATCGAGAACCCTGAAGACCAGATCATCTTCGTAGCACACTCACTCCGTAAGGAATTCGCAGATATGCTCGCTGATGACATTAAGGAGACTTTCCATCCAAAGGAGATCATCATGAACAATGTAGGTATGGCTTGCGGTGCCAACATCGGACCTGGCCTCTGCTGTGCATACTTCATGGGTAAGCCTGTATCGGAGAGCCTCGAAGACGAAAAGAAAGTACTCAATGACATCCTTGAGGGAATGAAAAAATAATACGGTGATGATATGAGCAGAAAGTTTACTATCCTTGTAGATTCCACGGCAGATCTCGGAAAAGATATGCGTGACAAGTACGACATCGACTATGCAGCGATGAACTACGTACTCGACGAGAAGGAATATCCGGCTTCCCTTGACTGGGAATCCCACAGCGCAAAAGAGTTCTACGATCTCATGCGCGGCGGTAAGATCATGAAGACGACTCAGGTACCGGGCCCTGTATATGAGGCCAAGTTTCAGGAGTGCGCTGACAGAGGCGAAGATGTTCTCTACATCTCCTGCTCTTCCGCATTATCAGGTTCCATCAACATGGCTAAGATGGTCGCAGAGGAATTCCTCGAAGATCATCCTGACATGAAGATCATCTGCGTCGATCCTCTTATCAGTTCCCTCGGCCAGGGATATATCGCTATCAAGGCTAGTGAACTCCGTTCCGAAGGCAAGAGCATCGAGGAAGTTGCGAAGTATATCGAGGACAACCGTCTTAAGGTTCACCAGATCGGCGTTGTTGCAGATCTTAAGTTCCTTAAGCAGTCCGGAAGAGTTACGGCAACGAGTGCTTTCTTCGGTAACATCTTTGACGTTAAGCCGATCCTCATCTCCGATACAAAGGGACAGAACCTGGCTGTAAAGAAGATCAAGGGCTTCAAGAACGCTCTGATCGAGACTGCACAGGATGTCAAAAATGAGGCTATCGATCCTTCGTCTCAGACACTCTTCATCTCTCATGCTGATTGTCCTGAGGATGCCGAGTTCTGGAAGAACGAGATCACCAAGCTCTCACCGTTCAAGGACTGCTATATAAGCAACATCGGACCTATCGTCGGAGCTTCCGTCGGTCCGGGCACCATCATCTGCTATTTCATTGGTGATGAAGTAACTTTGTAATAGAAAGAACATAGAAACACATGAACCATTCGATCATTGACTCCGAGATGCTCGCGAAAATGCTTAACGGCGGTTATCAGGAGCTTCTGAGTCAAAAAGAAGAGATCAACAATCTGAACGTATTCCCTATCCCTGACGGCGATACCGGTCTTAACATGGGCCGCACGCTCCAGGGCGGAATCGAGACTATAAAGGAGAACGCCTCATTCAAGGATATGATGAAGGCATTCTCAAAAGGCACCCTGATGTCCGCACGCGGCAACTCGGGTGTTATCCTCTCCCAGTTCTTCAGAGGATTTGCCAAGGGCATGACAGATATCGACGAGATGACCATCGCGGATTTCTCAAATGCGATGGAATCCGGCCGTAATCAGGCATACTCCGCAGTCGTTAATCCTGTTGAAGGAACAATGCTCACGCTCATGACAGACGGCTCCGAGATCCTGAAGAGCAACGGCGGATCCATCGAAGACTTCGAGTCACTGTTCGATATCCTGATCCCTGAGCTCGAGGCTTCTCTCGAGAGGACTCCGTCACTTCTGGAGGTCCTCGCTGATGCAGGCGTGGTCGACAGCGGCGGAGCAGGACTTCTTGCTATCTTCACGGGAATGAAGAAAGCATTGATGGGAGAATCCATTGAAGTATCCGAAGAAGTGCATACCGCACCTTCTTCTGCTGCAGTGGCACTCTTGGACGAGAACTCCGAGGTGGAGTTCGGTTACTGCACCGAATTCATCCTTCAGTTGTTTTCGAAAAAGACAGAGATAAACAAGTTCGACATCGACGAATTCATTGAAGAACTCACAAAGCTCGGCGACTCCATCGTTGCTATCCGCGACGAGGAACTCGTGAAGGTACATATCCATACGAAGACGCCTGAGGTGCCGCTGGCTTATGCGCACAAGTTCGGTGAGTTCGTTACCATGAAGATCGAGAACATGACCGTTCAGCATAACGAGATCATTGCCGAGGATTCGGAGTCGGTGCTCGCGAAGACAACGACCAATTCCGCGGCTCCTTCTAAGCCTAAGAAGCACCAGAAGTTCGCAGTTGTAACCACATGCACCGGTGCGGGCTTTAAGTCGCTTTTTGAGGACTTCGGAGCTGATGCGGTAATCGACGGAGGCCAGACGAACAATCCGTCTGCCGAGGACTTCGTTAATGCTTTCAAGACGATCGATGCGGACTACATCGTCGTCCTCCCTAATAACTCGAACATAATCCTTACGGCTGAGCAGGCTGCTAAGCTTTATAAGGATTGCGAGATAAGAGTC